>JBGPID010000006.1:0-25417 GCA_041484725.1 Geobacteraceae bacterium
ATCATCTCCGATGCCCTGATGCCGCGCCTGGACGGTTTCCAGTTCCTCTGGACGCTCAAGATGGTTGAGGACCTAAGAAATATTCCCTTTGTCTTCTACTCCGCCGTATATACCGGCCTGAAGGATGAAGAGCTCGCCTCCCGCCTCGGCGCGGAGGGATTCATCACCAGGCCGAAGGAACCCGAGGAGTTCTGGCGGGAAATGAGCGCCATCCTGGAGAAACTCGCCGCCGGGAGGAGAAAGCCGCATACTCCCCGACTCATGGAAGGAGAAAGGGATTTTTTAAGAAAATACTGCGAGATCGTAACGGGGAAGCTGGAAGAAAAGGTCCGTGATCTTGAGGAGACCCTTGCCCGACGAAAGGCCGCGGAAGAGGAACTCATCGCCAACCAGGAGCGGCTGAAGACCCTGGCGGCCGAGCTGGCCCATGCCGAAGAGGGGGAAAGGTGTCGCATAGCCGTCGAACTGCACGACGCAGTGGGGCAGCGCCTCGCCCAGAGCAGGATGAGGCTTGATGCCCTAACGAAAATCCCCATATCGCCGGAGGGTATCGGACGTATCGACGAAATACGCGGAATTATCGACACGGTAATCGATCAGGTCCGTTCCCTGACATTCCGGATAAGTCCTCCGGTTCTTTACATGGTGGGTTTAGAGGCCGCGGTGGAGTCACTCTGCGAAAAATTCCAGGAAGATTTCGGGATTCGCGTTACATTCACGGATGACGGAAAATCACGGGCAATTGCGGAGGACCTGAGAGGAGGTCTCTATAGAATGCTGCAGGAACTCCTTTTCAACGCCGTCAAGCATGCGCGGGCAAAGACGGTTTCCGTCTCCGTGAAAAGTGTCGAAGGCGGCGTGGAGATCAGGGTTGAGGACGATGGGTGCGGATTTGACACCTCACAGCTTTTTCAGTACAGGGACAAAAGGATCTCCCTTGGGCTTTTCAGCATCAAACAAAGAATAGAGTATCTTGGCGGCTCCATGAATATCAACTCCAAACCGGGACATGGGACTTGTGTGAGTCTTATTGTTCCTATTTGAATAGACCCAAGGGGGTGAAGATGTCCACAAGTGTTCTGCTTGCCGATGATCATCAGATCTTGCGTAAAGGGTTACGACAGCTTCTGGAAAATGAAGAGGGGATAGAGATCGTGTCCGAAGCGGATAATGGAAGGGACGCGGTTCGGATCGCCAAGGAACTGCGGCCCGATATCGTTATCATGGATGTCGCCATGGCCGACATGAACGGCATTGAAGCCACCCGCCGGATCATCGCCGAGAATCCGGAGACCAAGATACTGGCCCTTTCCATGCACAAAGAAAAGCGTCTCATATTTGAGATGTTCGATGCGGGAGCAAAGGGATACGTCCTGAAGGAGTGCGCCTTCGAGGAGGTGATGAGGGCAATCCGCGTTGTGCAACAGGGTGAATTATATCTGAGCCCGAAGATTACCGGCACCGTTCTCGAAGATTACCTGGAGCGGATGCGTGGCGGCTCCGCCGCTGACCGTCCCTCCCTTACACCCCGCGAGCGGGAAGTGCTGCAGCTCTTAGCGGAGGGTAAAAACGCCAAAGAGATCGCCTTCCTCCTTGAAGTGAGCATAAGTACCGTGGAAACATTCCGCCATCTCATCATGAAAAAGCTCAAGCTGAATACAGTAGCGGAGCTGACCAGGTACGCCATCCGCGAGGGGCTCACGTTCTTAGAATGAGATCCGAAGTTTTCTCCCCTTTCCCCGAAATCATGCCGCTGAACAATCCCGCCATTATCACCTTTCCATCCTTTTAAAGGATTTTTGGCCCCTCTTTCATGGAATCCCTTATTGAGCTGCATACTCCGTCTGACGATAATAACAACTGAGAGGGTATCTCGGACAGAGCCCCATCCCTTCGTTCGTCTGAGCGCTGGCAGAAAACGACGGATCAGGAAAATGCCGTCACTCCCAGATGTACGACACCAGATCGCAAAAATTCTGACCAGGGTGTTATTACGGAGGCAATTAAACATATCAATGGTAGGGGCTAGGCTTGCCTCGCCCTATCGGGGCACGGCGCGCCGTGCCCCCACATAAGGGTTGCGATGTTTAATTGCCGGAGTAATAGCATGTCAAAGAACCATACATGTCGGAGAAGTATTACGCAGGGGGGCTTATGGAAGAGAAAAGACGATTTAACCGGGTAACATGTGAAGAGAAGTTATTGGTTGGTTTTGATGGCAACATAATCAGAGCCAAACTGCTGGACATTTCCCTCAAGGGAGCTCTGGTTGAGTTTGAGAACGTTGTCACATTTCGAAATGGAGACATACTGAACATCACATTATCGTTGGATAATTCAGACGTTGTACTTCAATTCGGATCGAAAGTAATGCATCGAAGTAATAATGTGGCCGGTGTAAGGATTATACATATAGATCTGGATTCCATGATTCATCTGCGCAGCTATATTGAGGCTAGAACTATGGATCCGGAGCAGGTAGTTAAGGAGTTTGATTATTTTTTTATCTAACGGTGGTCTGCCTTTATCAATACCAACGTAGAACCCGGTAAATAATTCTTGACTGAATGGCGTAGTAAGAGAGATTGAGAATGAAAAAAAGCTACTGGTTAGTATGCTCTGTTATCTTGTTGATCATCATCTGCGGCTTTCTGTTCGCTTCCTTTTACTCTGCAGCCAAGAATGGTGCGATAAGAGATTTGAATAAACAGCAGTCGCTTCTTGCCATCCAAGCCGCCCGGGGGATAGAAGACTTCTTCGGCAACTGGACGAGGATCCTTGAAACTTACTCCAGTATGGACAATATTGTGGATCTCGATAATAAGGGCAAGCAATATATGGCCCTTTTATATGAAGCCAACAAGGAACAAATCAGATCCGTTATACGGGTTGACGCAAATGGAAGGATCATCCATACAACGCCCTATTCTCAAGAGTCTATCGGCAAAGACATCTCCAGGCAGAAGCATATTCAAGAGATCATACGCACCCGTAAACCCGTAGTAAGCGAAGTATTTAAGACCGTTCAGGGCTTTGACGCCGTTGCGCTTCACGTACCTGTATTTCGTAATAAGACCTATGACGGCTCCATTGGCATCGCTGTGAATTTCGCTTCTTTGTCAAAACGATACGTGGAAGGCATAAAGATCGGCAAGACCGGATACGCCTGGATGATCAGCCGAGACGGTACGGAGCTGTTTTGCCCCGTCCCCGGACACACGGGTAACTCGGTTTTTGAAAACTGCAAGGATTTTCCATCCATCATGGCAATGGCCGACGAAATGCTGAAGGGTCATCAGGGTGTAACCACATACAGCTTTGATAAGATAGCGGGTCAAACGGTGAAACCCGTTAAAAAGCATGCTGTATATATGCCCGTGCCCATCGGTAATACATTCTGGTCTATTGTTGTCGCATCGTCTGAAGATGAAGTCCTGGCTTCATTGGCTGAGTTCAGGGACAAACTTCTGCTGATCATCGGTTTGATTCTTTTTGGAGCAACCTTATTTACCTATTACGGGGGGAAAGCCTGGTTCATCATAAAGGAAGAAGAAAAACGAAAACGGGTTGAAGAAGCAGTGCAGGAGGAGCAGAGGCGTCTCGAAGAAATTATCGACTTCCTTCCGGATGCCACCCTGGTGATTGACAAAACGGGCAAAGTGACCGCCTGGAACCGGGCGATTGAGAAGATGACGGGCGTCAAAGCGGAGGAGATGATCGGCAAGGGGGAGTATGAATATGCGATCCCCTTCTATGGAGAGAGAAGACCCATCCTGATCGATCTGGCTCTTTTATCGGATGACGAGTTCCTGACGGGGCATTATGATGATATACATCGTCAAGGGGCCATTCTGTCCGGGGAAGTATTTGTGCCGAAAACTTACGGCGGCAAAGGCGCTTATCTATGGGCAACCGCGTCTACGCTATTCAATGCCGATGGAAACATCATCGGCGCCATTGAATCCATCCATGATATTACCAAGCGAAAATCGTTGGAGGAGGCTCTCCGGGATAGTGAGGAATGTTACAGGGTGCTCATAGAACTTTCTCCTGATGCGATCTTCATCCATACTGGCGGTAAACTGATCTTTGCGAACCGAGAAGGGGCTAAACTCCTTGGCGTGGAACAACCCGGGGATATTTACGGCAGGGAAGCGCTCGATATCGTGCATCCGGACAGCCGGGAATTCGTGCAGCAGCGCATAGCAAGAGCTTTTCAATCAGGAGAACCCACCCCCCCGGGAGAGATGATGTTCGTCAGGGTGGACGGTTCTCAGGTTCCGGTCGAGGTGGTCTCCGTCCCCTTCAGATATCAAGGGGAAAACGCACTTCTGGCAATCGCCCGCGACATCACTGAGAGAAGGAGGATGCAGGACGAACTGCTCAAGGCCCAGAAGCTCGAATCACTGGGGCTTTTGGCCGGCGGGATCGCCCATGACTTCAATAATATCCTGACAGGCATCGTAGGCAACATCTCGATAGCCAAGCTTCAGCTCGACCCTTCCCATAAAATCGTCAGGCGCCTCGAACTGTGTGAAAAAGCCGCAATGCAGGCAACCGAACTTACTCGGCAGCTCCTGACCTTCGCGCGGGGCGGGGAACCGGTGAAAAGGCTCATCAATCCCGCATCACTGATCAGGGAGACCGTATCCTTTGCCTTGAGAGGTTCGAATATCTTAAGTATCATCGATATTCAGGACAACCTCTGGAGTATGGAGGTGGACGAATCGCAGCTGAACCAGGTGCTGAACAATCTCCTCCTCAATGCCGGCCAGGCCATGCCCGCCGGCGGAGAAATCACAGTCCGGGCCGCGAACGAGACCCTGCTTCACGACAACCCGCACCAGCTGCCGCTGGGCGATTACTTAAGGATTGCCGTGGAGGACCGCGGATGCGGAATATCTCAGGAAAACCTTGTAAGGATCTTCGACCCCTACTTCACAACGAAGCCCAAGGGTTCCGGCCTCGGGCTCGCCTCGGTCTATTCCATCGTCAAGAGGCATGGCGGCGCGGTTGAGGTATCGTCCACCCTGGCGGCGGGGACCACCTTTTCAATACACCTCCCCGCCCTCCCCGGCAGGCTGCCGGAAGATGAGGTTGCAAAGGTGTCCTCCGAGTTGAGTGGAAGCGGCAGGGTCCTCATTATGGATGATGAGGATCTGATCTGTGATGTCGCCACATGCATTCTGGGCATCATGGGCTATGAAGTAGACAGCTGCGCCGACGGCCAGGAGGCTGTCGAACGCTTCCGGGCAGCACGGGAGAAGAACGTTCCCTTCTCCGCCGTCATACTCGACCTTACCATCCCCGGTGGCATGGGGGGGAAGGAGGCAGCCTCCCGGATACTGGAAATCGATCCTGATGCGGTGCTGATCGTCTCCAGCGGCTATTCCGACGATCCTGTCATTGCCAACTTCCGTCAGTACGGTTTCAGCGGTGTAGTACCCAAACCATTTGACACGGAAGGACTGGCGAAGGAACTGAAAAGGTTGATTCCCAAAACAAGTTGAATGTGAAGTTTCCATATCCCGCCAATGCGTCGCATGGCAAAATCTCTCGTCACTAACCGACCTCAAACCGCAACATCCCACCATTTTTGCCTTTCCATCCTTTTAAAGGATTTCCCCCCACCGTTTCATGGAATCCCTTATTGAGCTGGAAACTCCGTCTGACGATAAATAAACTGTGAGGCGCTTTAAAATAAATTGGGAACGACCATGCGAATACTGATAGCGGAAGATGACCTTACGTCCCGCACCATGCTTACGGCAATTGTGAAAAAGTGGGGATACGAAGCCGTTGCCGTGCCGGACGGCGAGGCCGCCTGGGAGACTTTGCGGAAAGAGGATGCGCCGCAGCTCGCCATCCTCGACTGGAACATGCCGGGCATGAATGGATTGGATGTCTGCAGGAGGCTCAGGAAGCTGGACAGAGCGGAACCGCCTTACATCATTTTCCTCACCTCGCGGAACGAGAAGGACAGCATCGTCGAGGGACTGGAGGCAGGCGCCAACGATTATGTTATCAAACCTTACAACAACGCGGAGTTATGGGCCAGGGTCCGGGTTGGTCAACGTATGCTTGAAATGCAGACAGCAACCAATAATGCAAAGCAGGCGCTGGCCCACGAGGCCATGCACGACTCCCTGACAGGGGTCCTGAACCGGTGCGCAATTCTCGAATCGCTTGAGAAAGAGATCTCCCGGACCATGCGGCAGGGCGCCCTGCTGAGCATCGGGATGATCGACATCGACCATTTCAAACAGGTCAACGACAGGTATGGGCATCAGACGGGGGACGAGGTGCTGTGCGGATTTGTCCGCATCATTCAGGAGAGTCTCAGAGATTACGATCTCATCGGCCGCTATGGAGGGGAAGAGTTTCTGGTCGTTGCTCCCGGATCATCGGGCGTTGAAGAAGAGGGGTTGTATGAGCGATTGTGTGACCATGTAGCCGGACAGGGGGTTGCGACACGCTCGGGGCCTGTCTCCGTCACCGTCAGCATCGGCGTGGCGGTGGCAACGGGAACCGGTTCGGTGGACGACCTGCTGGCCGCCGCCGATTCCGCCCTGTACCGGGCCAAGAATGAGGGCCGCAACCGGGTGGCATACGCCTGGAACCCTGTCTAAAACCCCCTCCCCATCCCTCCCCCTCCTGGGGAGGGAGACAAACACTCCTCCCCCAAGCGGGGGGAGGTTGGGAGGGGGGTTGAGGTTGCGAAATATGATGTGTTCAAGGGTATTAGAATAACAGAGGCAATAATAATGAGCCTGCTGAAAGGGAAAAATCCGCGGCTTTTTGGCGCAATAGCGGTACTGCTGATTGCCGGGGCGCTGTTTGTATGGTGGACGGTCTCGCGGGCCGACCAAGAGATGCGCGCCGACCTGCTCCGGCAGGCGCGGCTGGTGGCGCAGGCGGTGAACATCGAGAGCGTCAAGGCGCTCACCGGCACGGAAGCCGACCTCGCCAGCCCCGAGTACCTCCGCCTCAAGGTACAGCTCGCTGCTGTTCGTTCCGCCAACCCGCAATGCCGGTTTCTCTATCTCATGGGCCGCAAGGCCGACGGCGCGGTCTTCTTCTTCCTGGACAGCGAGCCGGCCAGCTCCAGGGACTACTCCCCGCCCGGGCAGATCTATGTGGAGGCGTCGCAAGATTTGTGCCGCGTCTTCTCCACTCACACCGACTTAGCCGAAGGGCCCTTCACCGACCGGTGGGGTGTCTGGGTCTCGGCGCTGGTCCCGATGACCGACCCGCAAACCGGCGCCGTGGTCGCCGTGCTGGGCATGGACATCGACGCCCAGGCCTGGAAACAAGATGTGGCCTCACGCTCGGCCCTGCCCGTGGGACTGATATTTATGCTGCTCATCGGCGTGACTGCAGCCTTTGTCTCCGCCCGCCGTGTTGATGCCTCGCCCAAGCCGGTACTGCGCCGCCTGCTGCCGCCTCTCGCGGCCATGGTGATCCTTCTGATGGCCGGCGCTTGTACGCTCCTGTGGCAACAACAACAGCAGCGGCTGGCCGAGAAGACCGGCTCAAATGTAGCCATTGTTAGCCGAGAATTACGAATGGAGTTGGACAATCAGGTCGCCGGCCTGGCCGCAGCCGTGCAGCCCATCGCCGCCTCCACCGGCGTGCGAAAGGCCCTGCGCGAACGGGACGCCGACCGCCTGCTGGCCGACTGGCGGCCGGTGTTCGAGACGCTGCACCGGGAGAACCACATCACGCATTTCTACTTTTTCGATACCAACCGCGTCTGCCTGCTGCGCGTCCACAAGCCCGAGAAACGCGGGGACCTCATCAACCGCTTCACGGCCATTGAGGCCGAACGCACCGGCAAGACCGCCTCAGGCATCGAACTGGGTCCGCTGGGCACCTTCACTATGCGGGTGGTGCAGCCGGTCTTCGATGGCGGCAAGCTCGTCGGCTATGTGGAACTGGGCAAAGAGATCGAGGACGTGCTGCAAACGATGCACACCTGCTCCGGCAACCAACTTGCCGTGGTCATCCGTAAGGAGCATCTGAGCCGGCAGGGCTGGGAAGACGGCATGCGACTGCTCGGCCGGGATGCCAACTGGGACCGTCTGCCCCGAAGCGTGGTGATCTACGCCTCCCAGGGCCGTCTGCCCGATGCCCTCGCACTCTGGGCCGACCATTTTGCAGGCGACCATGCCTACGGTGAAACGAACCGGGAGATCGCCTTCGACGGCAAGAACTTGCAAGTATCCGCGGTATCCCTGCAAGACGCGTCGGGCAAAGAGGTCGGCCACCTGCTGATCGAGCGCGACATCACCCCGGATAAAGCGGGCTTCGCGAGATTATTGGTCCTGGCCTTGACCGGCGCCGGGGTGCTGCTGGTGCTCTTGCTAAGCTCTATATATGTCCTGCTTCGCCGCACCGACGCGGGCATCCGTGCCCAGCAGGCCGAACTGCAGGAGACCAACCGCCATCTCGAAATGGCCACGGCGCGAGCCAACGCAATGGCTGCGCAGGCGGAGCTTGCCAACCTGGCCAAGAGCGAGTTTCTGGCCAACATGAGCCACGAGATCCGCACGCCGATGAACGGCGTCATCGGCATGACCGGTCTTTTGCTGGATACGGAGCTGAGCGATGAGCAGCGGCGCTACGCCGAGACCGTGCGGAGCAGCGGCGAGTCGCTGCTCGGCTTGATCAACGACATCCTCGACTTCTCCAAGATCGAGGCGGGCAAGCTGGAGATGGAGACGCTGGACTTCGACCTGCGCGCCCTCCTGGACGACTTCGCCGCCACGCTGGCCGTGCACGCCCAAGAAAAGGGGCTCGAGCTCATCTGCGCCGCCGCGCCGGACGTGCCGTCCTCCCTCCGGGGCGACCCCGGCCGCCTGCGCCAGATCCTCACCAACCTGACGGGGAACGCCGTGAAGTTCACCCACCAGGGCGAGATCGCCGTGCGGGCGAGCCTGGTGTCGGAAACCGACGCCGAAGCCGTGCTCCGTTTCTCCATCAAGGACACCGGGATCGGCATTCCCCTGGAGAAGCAGGATATGATGTTTCAGAAGTTCACCCAGGCGGACGCCTCGACCACGCGTCGATACGGCGGCACCGGCCTGGGGCTGGCCATCTCGAAGGAACTCGCGGAGCGGATGGGGGGCGAGATCGGCCTCATCAGCAAAGAAGGGGAAGGCTCTGAGTTCTGGTTCACCGTGCGCCTGGGCAAACAGACCGAGCGCGAACTCAACATCGCGCCGCCGGCCGACATCCGCGGTGTCCATGTTCTGGTGGTGGACGACAACGCCACCAATCGCGAGGTGTTGATGGCCCAGTTCGCGGCCTGGGGCCTGCGGGCGGAAGCGGCCCCGGACGGTCCCGCGGCGCTGCGGGCGCTCTATCGCGCCCGGGACGCGGGTGATCCTTTCCGGATCGCCATTCTCGACATGCAGATGCCGGGCATGGACGGAGCGGCGCTTGCCCGGGCCATCAAGGCGGACGATACTATCAAGGATACCCGGCTTGTTCTGCTGAGCTCACTGGGCCAACGGGGGGACGCCAGAAAAATGGAGGAGATCGGGTTTGCCGCCTACCTGACCAAGCCCGCGCGGCAGTCGGAACTATTCGGCTGCCTCTCCGCCGTGCTGGCTGGTACGACCACGGCCCAACCGGCGCGGACCATCGTCACGCGCCACACGGTCCGCGAACTGCGCCGGGGAGGCGCGCGCATCCTGCTGGCCGAAGACAACATCACCAATCAGCAGGTGGCCCTGGGCATCCTGAGGAAACTCGGCCTGTCGGCCGATGCGGTCGCCGACGGCGCCGAGGCGCTCAAAGCCCTCGAGATCATCCCCTACGACCTGGTGCTGATGGATGTGCAGATGCCCGAGATGGACGGGATCGAGGCTACCCGTCAAATCCGCGATCCCCGGTCCGCAATCTCCAATCACGGGATTCCCGTCATCGCCATGACCGCCCACGCCATGCAGGGGGACCGGGAGCGCTGCATCGAGGCGGGGATGAATGACTACGTCACCAAGCCGGTTGATCCCCAGGCGTTGGCGGAAGCGCTGGACAAATGGCTGCCGAAGGAAAAAGCGCCGGGGGCGCCTGAAGAAACTGTTTCTGTTTCCGCTCAGGAACCGGGGGCGCCGGTCTTCGACAGGAGGGGCATGATGGCCCGGCTGATGGATGACGAGGACCTTGCCCGAACAGTGACCGAATGTTTTCTGGAAGACATCCCTCGTCAAATCGAGGCGCTGCGGGGCTTCCTGGAGGCCGGGGACGCCCCGGGCGCCGAGCGCCAGGCGCACAGCATCAAGGGCGCGGCGGCCAACGTGGGAGGAGAACGCCTGCAAGAGGTGGCGTTCGAGATGGAGAAGGCCGGAAAGACCGGGGCACTGGACGTCGTCAAGGCCCGCATGGCCGACCTCGATATGCAGTTCGATGCGCTGAAGGAAGCGATGACAAAAGAACAGTGAACAACTACAAAATAGGAGACACCATGCGAATACTGATAGCCGAAGACGATTTCACGTCACGCGCCGTGCTGGCTGGAGTTTTGAAAAAGGAAGGCCACGAGGTGACGGCCACAGGCAACGGCGCCGAGGCATGGCAGGCGCTGCAGCGGCCCGACGCACCAGCGCTGGCCATTCTCGACTGGATAATGCCGGAGATGGACGGGCTGGAGGTGGTGCGCCGGGTGCGCACCCTGCAAACCGACCGGCCGTCTTACATCATCATGCTGACCATCAAAGGCGAAAAGGCCGACATCATCGCCGGGCTTGAGGCCGGAGCCAACGACTATCTGGCAAAGCCTTTCGACCCTGGCGAGCTCCGCGCCCGCGTCGAGGTCGGCCGGCGCATGATCGAGATGCAGGACGCGCTGGCCGACAAGATCGAAGAGCTGCGCCAGGCGCTCGAGCAGATCAAGACCCTGCGCGGCATCGTGCCCATCTGCATGCACTGCAAAAAGATCCGGGACGACCAGGGCTACTGGAACCAGTTGGAAGTCTATGTCAGCGAACACACCGAAGCCGAGTTCAGCCACGGGATCTGCCAGGAGTGCATGACGAAACTGTATCCCGAGTTTGACAAAACGACGACGGGGGCGAGGAGGAAAGCCCCTCCGGGTAAACTATATACAGAATCAGAATGAATCCGTTGTCTCTCCAGAGCAAAACCCGCTCTCGTCCCGAGAACGTGAGGTCCTCAAATCGATAGCAGAGGGAGAAGGCGATCTAATTGGGGCTTCATGGATGACCCAATTTTCCCATTATCTATTTTGCATCATTTTAAAGGATTTCCGGCCCCTGTTTCATGGAATCCCCTATCTAGCTGCAAACTCCGTCTGACGATAAAACAATTATGAGGCATCCCGATGCATTGAAGTGGTTTTTAAATTTGCGTGAAGAAAAAAACATGGCAGCCAACAAATAATTACGTGAGGTGATTAACATGAAATTCAAGGATCTCAAGATCGGAACCCGCCTGGGGCTCAGCTTCGGCATAGTTCTTTTACTCTTGTTGGTTGCGGCGGCAGTGGGGTGGTGGGGGGTAAAGGCGGTGACCGGGACCACGGTGGCCATGTTGCATGGGGATGCGCAGATCGCAGAGCATTCCGCCCGCGCCCGCGCCGATACCCTCGGGCTGCGCCGCTTCGAGAAGGACATATTCATCAACATCGACAATACGGAAAAGGTGAATGAGTACTACACGAAGTGGGGCGAAACGCGAGAGAAGGTCAAGAGTCGAATCGCGGACCTCGAAAAGGCAGCGTCCCTGCCAAAGGACAAGGAGACGATCAAGAGCGTCAAGGAGAACCTCGCGCTCTATGTTGCCGGCTTCAACAGGGTTTACGGAGAGATCAGGGGGGGCAAGCTGACTACTGCCGCAGCCGCCAACAGGGCGATGTCCGAATTCAAGGACGCTACCCACAATATGGAAACCGTATCCACAGAACTTGCCCAGGAAGGAAACAGGCGGATGGAAATGGCGGAGGGGGAGGTGGTCGGCAAAAGCAGGCATATGATCTCCATCATGCTGATTATCAGCCTTGTCTCCATAGTGGTCGGCGTCATCCTCAGCATCCTCATCACCCGCTATCTCACCGCTCAACTGGGTGGTGAGCCTGCCCACATTGCAGAAATCGCCCGGAAGGTGGCCGATGGCGATCTGACCATCAGTTTTGATACGGACAAAAAGAGGGAAGTCGGCGTGTACGCCGCGGTGAAGGGAATGGTGGCGAACCTCAAAGAGATGACCGCAAAACTGACCGACATATCCGCGGGAATCGCCTCGGCCTCCAACCAGTTGCAGGCCACCTCGGAGCAGATCGCAACCGCCGCGGAGGAAGTGTCGGCCCAGACGAGCAACGTGGCGACCGCCAGCGAAGAGATGACGGCGACCAGCAGCGACATCGCCCACAACTGCACCCTGGCGGCCGAGGCATCCAGGCAGACCGCCGACTCGGCCACCGCCGGGGCAAAGGTGGTGGATCAGACCATCTCCGGCATGAATCTCATCGCCGCACAGGTGCGCGGCACCGCGAAGACCGTGGCGGCGCTGGGCGAAAGATCCGAGCAGATAGGCGACATCATCGGCACCATCGAAGACATCGCAGACCAGACGAACCTCCTTGCCCTGAACGCCGCCATAGAAGCGGCCAGGGCCGGAGAGCAGGGACGCGGCTTCGCCGTGGTCGCCGACGAGGTGCGGGCGCTGGCGGAACGGACAACCAGGGCCACCCGCGAGATCGGCGAGATGATCAAGGCGATTCAGAAAGAGACCCAGGAGGCGGTCAAGGCGATGGGTGATGGGGTTGCCGAGGTGGAGAAGGGTACCGCCTCCTCCGTCAAATCGGGCGAAGCGCTGGAGGAGATTCTGAAGCAGATCAACGAGGTGACCATGCAGGTCAATCAGATTGCCACCGCGGCGGAAGAGCAGAGTGCAACCACCGGGCAGGTGACCGAAAATATCCAGCAGGTAACCGAGATTGTTAACCAGAGTGCGCGGGGCGCCGAGGAAACGGCCGCCGCCGCGGCGCAACTGGCCGGGCAGGCGCAGGAACTGCAGGAACTGGTCGGCAGGTTCAGGATCGCCTGAGGGGAAGGAAAATCGTTATGATGTCCTCCAACAGCATATCCAGCCAAGCCGCGGTCCAATCGGAGATCGGCGTGAAGCCCAGCGAACTGGCGGAAGTCCTCCGCAAAGCCGGAAAGGAGCTGAATGTGCTGAACGGTTCATCCGAGGAGGAATTCCTGCGGCTCGGCGCCACTCTCCATGATTTTCAGCAGCGCGCCGGAGATATCACCGCCATTGCCCAGGAGTTGGTCGATCTGGTGGCCGGGGAAGAGATATCCGATGGGACCATAAGCCTTGATCGGACAGTTGGCCGAATGGATTTTATTCTGAGAAATGCGTTGGAAAAAAACGGGCAGAGTTCCTCAACTCTCAGTCGGATACTCGAAGCGCTGGACGATATCGATGACCCTCTCGCGGGATTCAGGAAAATCAACAAGGTGCTGCGCATGCTGGGGATTTCCACGCGGATAGAGAGCACGCGCCTGGCCGAGGGAGCGGAAGGTTTCGACAACCTTGCGGGCGACGTCCAGCAGTTGTATGTGCAGATCAATGAAAAGGCCTCATCCGTCAACGACCGCAAAAAGGAGCTGAGCGTCGTGGTCCGGCGGACCATCGACCGGGTCAGGAGTATTGAAGCCGACTTGCGGGCCGAGGTGAGAACAATGCTCGACCAGGCCTCATCCAGTCTCGGCGCGCTGGCGGGAGTCAATGCAAAATGCGCGGGAGTAGCCCAATCCATCACGACTGCCTCGAAGGATGTTTCAAGTAACATCGCCGAGGTAGTCATGTCCATGCAATTCCATGATATCACCCGCCAGCAGATAGAACACGCGGGTGAGGCCCTGGCGGACATCTCTTGCAGAGTGGAGATGGGAGGGGAGAGCGGCGAAGGCGCGGACGGTCCTGACTGCATAACAGGCGATGTCATGGCTGTAACCGAATTGCAGGCCGCGCAACTGACCCATGCCGCATCCGAACTGTCAGGCGCCGTAGCGAACATCCTGGAGAACCTCCGGGGAATAGCGGGAATGGAGGAGGCGATCTCCATCGAGATCAAAGAGATGGCCGGGTCCGCCGATGAGGCCGGCTCCTCTTTCTTCAAGGAGATGGAGGAGAATCTTACCAGTGTCGCTGATGAGCTTCAGAGGAGCGCGGAAGAAAACAGGAGTCTTGTCGTTGCCCTCAAAGGCGTTGACGCTACCATCGAAGAAATATCGCTCTTTGTCAACTCCATCGAAACTATAGGTGAAGAGATCGAACTGATCGCGATCAACGCCCAGATCAAGGCCGCCCGCACCGGCGAAGACGGGGCCGCTCTCGGGGTCCTTGCGGAGGCCATCCAGAGACTTTCTTTGGATGCAAGATCACAGACCGGCGCCATAACAGGGATGCTCAAGAGCATCACCGACGCTTCCGGAGATCTGTGCAGGGACGTTGACGAGGAAACTTCCTCTCTGGAAACCGAGGTGCGGGAAATTACGGCCGAACTTGGAGAACTTCTGGGGATGCTGCGCAAAGTCAACGGCCGATTCATCGCGCTCCTTGAAAGTATTGACCGCTCCGTGGAATCCCTGAATGCGGACATAGGGAGCGCCACTGCCGGAATAACGGTGCATCAAAGGACGGAGACAGTGCTGGGGAAGGTGATCGACGAACTTGCGGGTTTTGTCTCCCGGATGCGGCCCATGGTCCGGTCTTCTCCGAATTCCGGGTCGTCGGCCAACCTCGCGGACCTTTCCGGCCGTTATACCATGCACAGCGAGCGTAAAATACATGAGAAGTTGGCCGACGCAAAGAAGGGCCGGGATTGCGACCTTGTGACGGTATTACCCCCTCCGCCGGTTGAGGCGGCAGGCGAATTCGGTGAAAATGTGGAGTTATTCTGATCAGAAGAGGAGTTATTATGGACGATTTTTCCATACAACAAATGAATCAGGTGGACGCGCCCGCAACCAGAATCGTCGTCGTAAGGGGCGGGATGACAATCCAGAATGCGGGCGAGATCAGAAATCTCCTGTTGGAGGCATTCTCCGACGGAGAAGGGGTCTGCCTGGAGATGGATAAGGTTACCGGGGTTGATCTGGCGGGTCTTCAGCTTCTGTGCGCCGCCCACAAGACGTCCATGACCGAAAAAAAGCGCTTCAGCGTAAGCGGAACAGATAGCGAGGCCATCAAATCCGTTGTCCGGGACGCGGGATTCCCCCGCCACACCGGCTGCGTCCGGGATATCGATAAAACCTGCATATGGGCCGGAGGAGAGAAACAATGGGAAAAATGATAATGACGGCGGATGACTCGGCCAGTGTCCGGCAGATGGTCGGCTTCACCCTCAAGGGAGCGGGATATGAAGTGGTCGAGGCGGTTGACGGCAAGGATGCCCTGATGAAGCTCGGCAAGCAGAAGGTGGACATGCTGATTACCGACCTGAACATGCCGAATCTGGACGGGATAGGACTGATCAAGGGGGCGCGCGCTCTCCCCACCAGCAAGTTCATACCTATCATCATGCTGACCACCGAGTCGCAGGATTCCAAAAAACAGGAAGGGAAGACGGCCGGCGCCACCGGCTGGATCGTCAAGCCCTTCAAGCCCGAACAGCTGCTGGCTGTGGTGAAGAAGGTGATAGGATGAAAGACCAGTTCAGAGAGACATTCAAGGAAGAGGCGCATGAGCTGTTGACCGAACTGGAGAGTTCACTCCTGGAACTTGAGGAGACACCCGGCGACATGGATATCGTGGGCCGCGTCTTCCGGGCCATGCACACCATCAAAGGGTCGGGGGCCATGTTCGGGTTCGACGACATCGCCTCCTTTACCCATGAGGTGGAGACCGTATTCGACATGGTGCGCAACGGCCTTATCACGGTAAGCCCGGAGCTGATCGGCCATACCCTTGCCGCCCGCGACCAGATCAAGGCCCTTCTCGACGCCTCTGACGGCGGTGGCGGCGCCGATCCGGCCGAGGGGGAAAAAATCGTCGCCGCGCTGCGCAGGTTGTTGCCGCGCAAGCCGGAAGAAGCTTCGCAACCGGCGGCGGTTGCCAGGCCGTCCGGGCCGGAAACCCCAATCGCCGGCCGGAGTGAGAACGTTACCTACCGGATCCGTTTTAAACCCACAAGCGGAATATTCCTGAACGGCACCAACCCGTTGGCGCTCCTCAATGAACTGTGCGGCCTGGGGGATTGCAGGGTGGTGGCGCAGGTATGTGATCTCCCCACCCTCACCGAAATGGATGCCGAGCTCTGTTACATATACTGGGACATAATACTTACGACAAACGAAGGGGTCAATGCCATCAAGGATGTCTTTATCTTTGTAGAGGATGACTCTGAATTGAGGATAGAGATCATCGACGACGGCGGGCGGCTCGACGACGAGGCGGATTACAAGAAACTGGGGGACATTCTCGTCGAGCGCGGTGATCTCAGCCTGGCGGAAATGAAGCAGGTGCTCTCCGAGCAGAAGCGGTTCGGCGAACTGCTGGTCGAGAAAGGGATTGTCGGGCCGGAAAAGGTCCACTCCGCGCTGTTGGAGCAGCAGCATGTCAGGGATATCCGTCAGGAGAGGCAGAGTCAGGAGACGGTTGCAAGCATCCGGGTCCCGGCGGACAAGCTGGATATGCTGGTCAACCTGGTGGGAGAAATGGTGACGGTGCAGGCGCGCCTCAGCCAGATAGCGGCCACCCGCGGCGAGTTGGAGCTGAACGCCGTGGCCGAGGAGGTGGAGCGCCTTACATCCGAGCTTCGCGACAACGCACTCGGCATCAGGATGCTGCCCATCGGCACCACATTCAGCAAGTTCAAGCGCCTCGTCCATGATCTTTCCAGAGAACTGGGCAAAGAGGTCGAAATGACGACCGACGGAGCGGATACCGAACTGGACAAGAATGTCCTGGAAAAACTGAACGATCCGCTCGTGCACCTGATCCGCAACTGCATCGACCACGGCATTGAAATGCCCGAAGCGCGCAAGGCCGCCGGCAAGTCCGGCAAGGGAACGGTACACCTTGCCGCGGTCCATTCGGGTGACAGCGTCCTGATCAGCATAACGGACGACGGGGCCGGTCTCGACCGGGACGCCATACGGGCAAAGGCCGTAGAAAAGGGGCTCTTATCCGCATCCGGGGAGCTGTCCGACAGGGAAATATTCGCCCAGATATTCGCTCCGGGATTCTCCACGGCCAAGAAGGTGACCAGCGTTTCCGGGCGCGGAGTGGGGATGGACGTGGTAAAACGGGCGATCGATTCGCTGCGGGGCACAATCGACTTAAACAGCCGGATTGGCAAAGGGACGACAGTCACCATCAAGATACCGCTCACCCTGGCGATTATAGAAAGTCTGCTCGTTAAGATCGGCGATGAGAGTTTTGTCATGCCCCTTTCGATGGTCAACGAATGCGTGGAACTGACCCGCGAAGACGTGGAAGCCTCCCACGGGCGCAACCTCGCGAATGTGCGGGGGGGGATGGTCCCGTACATACCGCTCAGGGAACGGTTCAAAATAGAAAGTGAGCCACCCGCTATCGAACAGATAGTCATAACCCGGATAAACGATACGCAGGTAGGTTTTGTCGTGGACAACGTGATCGGCGAGCACCAGACCGTCATCAAATCGCTGGGCCGGGCCTACCGAAACGTGCAAGGGCTGTCCGGAGCGACAATCCTCGGAAACGGCAGCGTCGCGCTGATTCTGGATCTCCCGGAACTCGTAAAGGCCGCGGAATATGATGCGAAATCTTTCAGCTAGAATCCGCTGAAAAATATGTACCATAGAGAAGAGTTTACGCATTCGCAATGAGTCTAAAACACAAGCTGAGGCGGAAAACATGGAGAAAAAATGGAAGGGCTTGTTTTTCAAATAAGCGCCGACGGCACAAAATTGCAGGCGGTATATACACCTAGCGCCGGCAATTCGTCTATAGATGAGGGCTCTATCAAGAAAACGCTCGATGCCAAGGGCTTCTCGAACCTCTATCTGTTCGATAACGCCTGCGCCGAACTGGCGAAACAAATCTGTGCCGCGACCGAACACTTTACAATGGACGTGGGCGAAAAGCGGGATGGCGCTTTTTCACTGAATATTTCCCCCGATTCTATGACCGTTTTCCTGACGATAACTCCTCCCTACGGAGGCCGGGCGGTCACCAGTGACGAAATCTGCAACGCCCTCAAGGAAAAAGGAATTGTCAGCGGCATTCAGCATGAAGCGATCAAGGAGGCAACGTCGGCATGCCGGGCATTGAACAAACCCATTGCTCTCGGTCGCCCTCCGCTGCGCGGAAACGACGGCCAGCTGTTGAGCCTGATTCCGGAAATGAAAGAGCACTGTCCGCACCAGGACGATGACAGCAGCGTTATCGACTATCGTGATCTGGGCGGAATTGTCAACGTAAAGGCCGGCGATCCGCTGATGCGAAGAATTCCCGCCGAGGAGGGAACCCCGGGAGAAAACGTCAAAGGGGAGCCGGTTCCGGGCATTCCAGGCAACGATGTCAGGTTTGCCGCCGAGCTCAGCGGGACGGAATTGTCTACCGATGACAGCGACCTGCTCATTGCGGCAATAGGGGGTAAACCGGTTATCGTCAGCAACGGCGTCATTGTTGAACCAACTGTAAATATTAAGAATGTGGACATGTCGACCGGCAACCTCGCCTTCGAAGGGACAATAATAGTATCCGGCGACATCGCGGCCGGAATGGAGGTCAAAGCTTCAGGAGACATCATCATAGGAGGCATGGTGGAAGACGCTATGCTTGAGGCCAAAGGGAATGTGGAGGTGAAAGGGGGGATAATTTTCGCCAAGGTTCACGCCAAAGGCTCCATTACGGCCCGCTTTGCGGAAAAGGCACATTTACATGCAGCGGGGAACATAGTCCTCCGTGAGCTGTCGATGCAGAGCGAGCTGAAGGCCGGGGGCCGGATAGTAGTGGGAGAGCAGGGGATGAAAATGGGCCATATTATCGGCGGCGTCAGCAGGGCCACGACGCTCGTACATGCAATGGTGCTCGGCTCCTCTGCCGGTGTGGCAACCAGAATAGAAGTCGGCGTCGATCCCGACGCCAAAGAAAGGCTCTCCGAGGTCAGACTCCAGTTGGACAAGAAACAGAAAGAGGCGGAAGAAATCGCTAAAACCCTGGCATATGTCAAACAAAACCCGCTATGCCTGGACCCTGCGACGGTCAGGCTGAAAGAGAAGACGTCGATCCACCTGCAATCGGAGATTGCGGAGTTGACGGGGCAGAAAAAGCGGCTGCAGAAAAGATTGGAGTCTGTCGATCATGCAGGAATCGAGGTTGAACGTACCGTCCATGACGGTGTGAAGGTAGCGATCGGCGATAAGGCACTGTCTGTCGACGATGAACTGGAAAACGTAACATTTCATATCGAGGAAGACGCCATCGTCTATTGACCCCCCTTTCTCCCTCCCGAACGGCGAATCTGATCAAATCCGCAACATCATACTTTTTCCCCGCATACATCGAAAGGACGATTATCCTGATTTCCGGAGCTTCCGCCATGATACGGCGGCCGGCTTCCGGACCATTCATTTCCTGCATGGCCATATCCATCCATGCAAAGGCTTTTTGAGCGGATACAGGTTTCGGTTACTCAGGGAGTAATATTCATGTTGACCCCCTTAGGGACTCGGAACAATCAAATATACCGTTTTGCATCTCACCTTAAGGCCATCTTTGCCACCCCTTCAATCACAAAATCCTCGACGTAGCCCTGCTACGCCTGCGGTTTTGTTCAATCAGGAACGACAAATCTGTCCCGGATCTGAGCGCAAAGCCTGGTATATCCGTTTATACCAAGTCCCTTAAAGGATTTCGCCCCTCGATTTAGTGGAATGGCTTATCAACTATAAAATGTGAAAACCGAATAGAGAATAAAGAGCTTGTTCGTAAATAACGTTATGAGAAATCGCGGGATGCGAGTCTGTAATGTTTATTTTCGAACAAGCTCTAAGTATGAAAAATTCCTGCGAAGGAGAAAAGGCATGGAAGAGCAAAGAAATATGGAAACGACACAGTACCTGACGTTCAAACTCAGGGATGAGGTCTTCGCACTGGACATCGGCAAGGTGCGGGAAGTGCTTGACTTCACCACCGTCACCAAGGTACCGCAAACGCCGGATTTCATGCGGGGGGTGATCAACCTGCGCGGCAATGTGGTGCCGGTAGTGGACATGCGCCTGAAGTTCGGTCTGTCCATTACTGAAAAGACGGTCAATACCTGCGTCATCATCACGGAAATAGATGTGGACGGGGAAACTACGGTTGTCGGGGCCATGGCCGACTCGGTGCAGGAGGTGCTCGACCTGGAGCCGGATCAGATCGAACCGCCTCCCCGTATCGGGGCCAAGCTGAATACCGATTTCATAATGGGGATGGGCAAGCATAATGACCAGTTCATCATGATCCTTAATATCGACAAGGTCTTTTCCGCAATCGAGCTGGCGGATACAAAGGGCTTTGATTTAAGCGCGGTCAAAGAAGCCGTGAACGGCTAATACCGTTCAACGTGCGACGTTCAACGTTAAACCGTGAACCTTGAACCGTGAACCTTGAACCTGAGGAGTTAGGCAATGGCATTTACCTTTTTCATGCGCGATCAACCGACACTGGAACACGCCGCCGACCATATGATCCCCTACGCCAGCGGCAGGAGCAAGATCAAGATCTGGGACGCCGGCTGCGCCCTGGGCCAGGAGACCTATACTATCGCCATGATCCTTGCCGAGAAAATGAACCAGTTCGGCTTCAAGAACCTGCGAATCGACGCCACGGACTATGACAGCGCCAACAATTTCGGGGATGTCGTCAGTAATGCAGTCTACTCCGCCGAGGAACTGCAGCGGACACCGGCCGGGCTGCTCGGGAAGTACTTCGAGCCGGCCGGCAAACCGGGGCATCTGCGCGTGGTTGACCAGTTACGGAGCAGGGTGTTTTTCCAATACCATGACCTCCTCTCCCTGAGACCGGTCGGGTTCGACTACTGTCTGATCGTATGCAAAAACGTGATGCTTCATTTCCAGTACCCGGAGAGGGTGGAGGTGTTCAGGATGTTTCACAAGTCCCTGGCGCCCGGAGGGTATCTGGCCAATGAAAACACCCAGAAGCTGCCGCCTGAAGTGGCGCACCTCTTTACCCAGGTAGTGCCCGACGCCCAGCTTTACAAGAAGGTCGGAGATTAGCGTAGTGAAGATCATACCCTTGAAAAAATCCGACAAGGTCTACAGTTGCAACTCGTATCTGGTCCTTGGCGACTGGAACCGCCTGGAGGATATGAATACCGTCATCGACCCCGGAACCGACGGTTTCGTGCTTGACGAGATAGAACACCTTTCCACCGGCTGCGGCAAGGTGGCGGTGGAGCAGGTGATCCTCACCCACAACCACTTCGATCACAGCGGTGGCGTAATGGCCCTTAAAAAGCGCTACGGCAGCTGGGTCCTGGCCTTCGCCAACGGTCCGGGGGTTGACGAACTGCTCCGGGACGGCCAGTTCATCAAGGCCGGGGATGAGTTGTTCGAGGTGCTTCATACGCCGGGCCACTCGTCCGACTCCATCTGCCTCTATGCGCCGGCGCCAAAGACGCTCTTCTCCGGGGACACAACGGTGAGAATCAGGTCGCCGGGAGATGTCTACACCCAGGAATATCTGGAAGGGTTGGTTAGACTTGCCGCCAGGAAAATCCTGAGAATATATTCCGGCCATGACGAGCCGATGACCGGTCTTGCTCGAGAGACGATATTGGGAACACTGGCAAATGTAAGAAACAGCAGACTAACAGCGTGCGATGCGGAAAGCACGGGCGCTTAAAACCAGAAGGGGGTAGAAAGATGTTTAAGAACATTAGCTTGAAAATGAAATTGATGTCCGGGTTTATCTCGGTGGCAGTCATTGCCGCGGTGATTGGTGGTGTCGGCTACTGGGGCATGAAGTCGATTAATGACTCGCTGACGGAGGTGGGGGAAGTGCGTCTGCCGAGTATTGTAGGGCTTAGTATGATGAACGAAGCCAAATCAGCTATCCAGCGGGCTGAGCGCACCAGTCTGCTGGGACTCGATCCGAAGGAAATGGAGCATCAACAGAGCAATCTTAAGAATGCATGGGACAATGCGGAAAAGGGGTGGAAGATATATGAGCCCCTGCCCCAGACAACTGAAGAAGCCGCTTTATGGAAACAGTTCGTACCCGCATGGGAAGCCTGGAAAAAGGATCAGGCGACCGTAATGGCCCTCATCAAGGAGGGGAAGATCCAGGAAGCCAAAAAGTACTCCTTTGTCGACGCCAGAAAGAACTTTTGGGAAGCAGAGGGTCTGCTCAAAAAGATCACAGAGCTGAATATTAAGGTCGCTGATGAAGAGAAAGTTCACGCCAAGGCAAACACCAAACAGGCCGAGATTACGCTTGCTATCGCCATTGCTCTCGCGGTCCTCCTTGCAATAGGCCTCGGTCTCTTTATTTCCCGCATTGTCCTCCGCCAACTCGGCGCAGACCCGAAAGATGTGGGCGAGGTGGCTAACCTGGTCGCAGTCGGCGATCTCAGCCGCGAGATAACCCTTGCCTCCGGCGACACAACCAGCGTCATGGCTGCCATGAAGAAGATGGTCGATACCATAAAGGCCCTTGTGGCCGACGCCGGGATGCTTTCCGACGCGGCCATAGCCGGCAAACTGGCCACCCGCGCCGATGCATCCAAACATCAGGGCGACTTCCAGAAGATAGTCGTCGGCGTCAACGATACCCTCGACGCGGTCATCGGCCCCCTGAACGTGGCAGCCGAGTATGTGGATCGTATCAGCAAAGGCGACATCCCGCCGAAGATCACCGACAACTACAACGGCGACTTCAACGAGATCAAGAACAACCTGAACCAGTGCATTGAAGCGGTGAATTCTCTGGTCGCCGACGCCAACATGTTGTCGAACGCGGCCGTGGAAGGAAAACTCGCCACCCGCGCCGATGCAAGCAAACACCAGGGCGATTTCAGGAAGATAGTTGACGGCGTCAACGCCACTATCGGCAGATTGGTGGGCTTGCTGGATGCGATGCCAGCGCCGTCCATGATTATAGACAATAATTTTGAGGTCCTCTATATGAATGAAATAGGGGCCAAGGTCGGTGGGAAAACTCCGGCACAGGTTGTCGGCGCAAAGTGCTACGACCATTTCAAAACGTCGGACTGCAAAACCCAGAAATGCGCATGTTCCCGGGCCATGTCCGAGGGCAGGGACGCATCCAGCGAGACAGACGCCCATCCTGCGGTTGGGGTGGATCTCGACATCGCCTACAGCGGCATTCCACTGAAGGACAATTCCGGAAAGATCATCGGCGCGTTTGAGGTGGTGTCTGATCAGACCGCCATCAAGCAGGCTGGACGAGTTGCAAAGAAAGTCGCAGATTATCAGAACAATGAAACGCAGAAACTTGTCGAAGGTCTGGCAAAACTCTCACGGGGCGATGTCAATTTCTCTATAGCGACGGAAATCGCTGACAATGACACGGACACGGCAAAACAGACTTTCGACACAATAGCCCAGGCTGTCAACGGTTGTGTCGCAGCGGTCAATGCCCTCGTAGCCGACGCCAACATGCTGTCGAAGGCGGCTGTTGATGGGAAACTTGCGACCCGCGCCGATGCAGGCAAGCACCAGGGGGACTTCCGGAAGATCGTCTCCGGCGTCAATGAAACACTCGACGCGGTAATCGGGCCTCTTAATGTCGCCGCCGACTATGTCGACAAGATATCCAAGGGGATCATGCCGCCGATCATTGCCGACAATTACAACGGCGACTTCAATGCCGTCAAGAACAACCTGAACGTTCTCATCGAAGCCACGAACAAGATTACCGCAGCTGCAAAAGAGGTCGCCAACGGCAACCTGATGGTCGATCTCAAGGAACGCTCCGCCGAAGACGAGCTTATGCACGCCCTGTCAGCCATGGTGCAAAAGCTTGGTGAAGTTGTGAGCGAGGTCAAGACGGCCACCGACAATGTAGCAGCGGGGAGCAGACAGATGAGCGCCGGCTCCGAACAGATGTCCCAGGGCGCGGCGGAGCAGGCTGCATCCGCCGAAGAGGCGTCGTCATCCATGGAAGAGATGGCGGCCAATATCAAACAGAACGCGGACAATGCCCATCAGACGGAGAAGATCGCGATCAAGTCCGCCTCCGACGCCAAGGAAGGGGGGGCCGCCGTGGTCAGGACGGTCCAGGCAATGAAGGATATCGCCGGCAAGATCAACATCATCGAGGAGATCGCCAGGCAGACCAACCTTCTTGCTCTGAATGCAGCGATAGAAGCTGCAAGGGCGGGCGAACACGGCAAGGGGTTCGCGGTGGTGGCAAGCGAGGTTCGGAAACTGGCCGAACGGAGCCAGAAGGCCGCCGGCGAGATATCCGAACTTTCCAGCTCCAGCGTGGAGGTGGCGGAGAAGGCCGGGGAGCTTCTGGCCGGGATTCTCCCCGATATCAACAGGACCGCGGAGCTGGTGCAGGAGATCAGCGCCGCCAGCAAAGAGCAGGATACCGGCGCCGAACAGATCAACAAGGCGATCCAGCAGTTGGACAAGGTAATCCAGCAGAATGCATCGGCCGCGGAGGAGATGGCGTCTACGGCGGAGGAACTGTCGTCGCAGGCCGAACAGCTCCAGGAAACCATCGCCTTCTTCCGGTTGGACGAACATGGCGCCGGGAAAGGCACGGCGCTCAGGAAGGAGAGGGTTGAACTGACGGCGGAACCGAAAAAGATAATGAAAGAGACGGTGCATCACCTCGTCCATGCCAAGGCCAACGGCCATAGTAAAAAGAGTACCGGTATGATTACCGCAAAAGCTGTCGGCGCCGACCTGGATATGGGAGGCGGGAAAGACAGTTTGGATGAGAATTTCGAAAAGTTTTAAGTTGCTCCGGACGTTTGGTCCGATTGGGGCATGGTTTTCCCCTGAAACCATGCCCTTTTTTTGTCTGCTATCTTTCAGGATTCACCTTAACGGCCTTAAAGGATTTTTCCCCCCGAATTAATGGAAAGGCTTATCAACTATGCGATGTGAAGACCGAAAAGATAATTAAGAGTGAAATAATTTCTGAGAAGGAATAAACGGCAGGATACTCAAGTGATGGAAAATCGCATGGAAAAGAGAGAGTTATCACCCGAAGATAATCCGGAAGTCCTGATTGCAGAGGAGAGCAAGCCGGTTCGGCTGTACGTTGAAGACCCGGCACACGCCTGGAACAGTGCCCTGGATGCATTGGATAAAATGCATGAGGCCCAGAGTAGGATAATCGAGGAGCAGAAGCTTGCTGCAGTCGCCCGACTGGCAGCCGGCGTTGCCCATGAGATCAACAACCCTCTGGGGTTCAT
>JBGPID010000007.1:0-24356 GCA_041484725.1 Geobacteraceae bacterium
ATCGCCGAAGAGAGTGTGATTATTCCATAGAACCTGATTTTACTGGGTTTGGGGTAATTACGCCCATTTTCGGTTGCCGAAAATGGGCATTTTAGTATGGCGGAACGATTTTTGTTGTAATGTAACGCTTAATTAGCTAGGTTTCATTAGTAATTACAATTCAGTCTAACTCCGATAAAGGCAAAACCGGAGCAATCCGGTGACGCAAAGCCACGGGTCCTTGGAAAGGATAGCCGGGTTACCGAAGAGCTTACGGAGTCAGGCGCCTTTGGACATTCATGCGATGTCCTTGGTAGATTAACGCCCATCTCCGTAACTTGAGACGGGCGTTATTCATTTATCGGGGACAAAATGATTTTTGAAAGAGTGAATAATAGGTTCGAGAAAACAGCTTCTGCCCGGCTGACTTTTAGGCGCGATCTTTTTCTTTGCCTGCCTCTCGTGTTTTTGTTCTGCCTGCTGGTATTTTCCCGATTTGCGTCTGCCGCCCTGGTCTGCTCCACCCCGGGCAAAGACGGGGCGGGAACCCCCGCCGGCGTGGTCAACACCTACTATCCTGCCACGGCCTCGGCCTCGGCCGGCGCTACATCCATATCCCTCGGGGCATCATCGGGAGCGGCCACGGCCATCGCCAGCGGCGACCTGCTTCTGGTCATCCAGATGCAGGATGCCGATATCCGCAGTTCCAACAATTCCAATTACGGCAGTGGGACCGGGACCGGGACCGGCTACACCTCCCTGAACCAGGCAGGACTTTACGAGTTTGTCAAGGCGACAAATGCCGTCGGCACCGGCGGCGGCAGCGTCACCCTGGCGACCGGCCTGGCCAACAGCTACCGACGCCGTCTCGCTACGGCAACCAACGGCCAGAGCACTTTCCAGGTTGTGAGAGTCCCCCAGTACACCACCGCCACGGTAAGCGGCACACTGAGCGCCGCCCCCTGGGACGGCACCAAGGGTGGCATCGTTGCCATCGATGTCGCCGGCGCCCTGACGATCAACGGCATTGTAGAGGCTGACGGCAAGGGGTTCCGTGGCGGCTGGGGAGAAAGAAGCAACACAACAGGCCTCGATACGTACTACTGCACTCTTGACACTGTACTCGGTAACGGCACGAAAGGAGAAGGTATCGCCGGTTCGCCCACCAGGATGAACGCCACTTTCAATACAGATACCCCGACCCTGGCGACATCCGGTACGAGTCTCGGCTACCCGAACGGCGCCAGCACCAACGCCACCAAGGGGCGGGGCGCTCCGGGGAACGGCGGCGGCGGCGGCACCGACGGTGAGGCGGCCAACGACGAGAACTCCGGCGGCGGCGGCGGCGGCAACTACAGTCATGGCGGCAAGGGGGGCAACTCCTGGAGATCCAATCAAGATGTCGGCGGCGAAGGTGGCGCTTCCGTTCCAGCCTCTTATGACAGGATTGTCATGGGTGGGGGCGGAGGCGCCGGCACCAGCAACGACGGCACTGCAGACAGCCTTGGATTATACACGAACCCGGCAGGCAACCCCTGTAACGCCACTGCTGGTGCGTGCAGCAGCGGCGCCCCCGGCGGCGGCATCATCATCTTCCGGGCACGCTCCATTTCCGGGGGAGGCGCCATCAACGCCCGCGGCGGCACCGCCTATAACACACAAAACGACTCCGCCGGCGGCGGCGGCGCCGGCGGTTCGGTCGTACTGGAGACCCAGCTCGGTGGCAACATCGCGGTCAATGTCAGCGGCGGCGATGGCGGCAATGCCTGGCGCAACCACAGCGCTATCGATGCCGACCGGCACGGCCCCGGTGGCGGCGGCAGCGGCGGTTTCATCGCCTACTCGCCGGCAGGTCTTAATTTAAGCGCGACCCTCACCGGCGGCCTCAACGGCAGGACCACTAACGAGGCCACGTACGGCAGCAGCTCGTCATCCGGCGGAATTTACGCCTACCAATCCCCAAATATACCCGGTTCCGAACCCGGCTATATCTGTCAGCCGTCACTGAGCATCGCCAAATCAACCACCACCCCGGTGATAAATGCTTCCGGAACGACCACATATAAGATCACCGTCAAGAACACCGGTGTCGCCCAAGCTAAAGGGGTGAGCATCTCCGATCTCCTCCCCGGCTCGCCGGCCCATTTCACCTATGTTTCTACACTGACCTTAACCTATACTCCTGCCGCCTGCGCAACCAGGACAACGACCGATCCGGACTCCGGGTCTTCCACCCCGACGTGGTCGCTCTGGGATATCGACGCAGGGTGCCAGCTCGACCTTACCTTCAACGTCTCGGTTCCCGCCGGCACCATTCCGGCTACCTACCAGAATCCTGCCTCGGCAACCTACAACGGGGTTACCATCACCTATAACCCGTTAAGCTCCACGGCTGAAGACGTTACCGTCAGGGCGCCCGTATCCGCAGCGAAATCATTCTCACCGGCCTCGATCGCGTCGGGGGGTCAATCTACCGTAACCTTTACACTCACCAACTCCAACCCGGTGGCTATTACCGCCGTCGGCTTTACCGACACCCTGCCGGCAGCTGCGGGCGGTGCACCAGGGAACATGACCATCGCCAACCCCCCTGCCCCGTCAACAACCTGTGTCGGCGCACCTGTTTACACCGCGGTCAACGGCAGCGGCAGTTTTATAGTCAGCGGCCTGACCGTACCGGCCGGAAGCAGCTGCAACGTCTCTTTCACGGTGACGGCCGTACAGGCGGGAATTTACGTGAATACCCTCCCGGCCGGCGGCATTTCCGGCAGCACCGGCGCATCGACAGCTCCGGCAACGGCTTCCCTGACCGTGGCAAACCCGATACTCCCGCCGACAATTGCTAAGACGTTTCTTACCAACCCGATCCTGCCGGGGGGCACCACCACCCTTCGTTTCAGCCTGACCAACCCCAACGCCGGCACGGCAATCGGTTCGGCCGGTTTTACCGACAGCCTGCCGAACAACATCACCGTTGCCCCGACGCCGAATATCAGCAACAGCTGCGGCGGCACGGTGACCGCGGTCGCCGGGTCCGCATTCATCTCGCTAAACACCAACGGCACAATCCCGGCCGGCAGCAATTGTACGCTGTCCCTCGACGTGACCGGCTCAACTCCTGGCATTTACCAGAACACCACCGGCCAGGTCGAAGGCGACACCGGCACCGGCAACCAGGCATCTGCCTCCTTGACAATCATGGCACCCCCGGTGGTCGAGAAGACCTTCCTCACCA
Organism: Geobacteraceae bacterium; assembly: GCA_041484725.1. GTDB lineage: Bacteria > Desulfobacterota > Desulfuromonadia > Geobacterales > Geobacteraceae > JBGQDJ01. The sequence goes on from JBGPID010000007.1 coordinate 3,215, forward strand.
ACCCGGTGCAAAGGGGAGCGGCAACCACTCTCCGGATCATCCTTTCCAATCCGAACAATTTCACCGTCACCGGCGCCGCGTTTCTGGACACCTACCCATCCGGCCTGATAAACGCTACCCCTGCCAACCCATTGGTGAGCTGCACCGGCGGTGGCAGTGCCACCCAGCAGGGGGGCAGCAACGGCGGTTCTACCATCGGCATCAGCGCCGGAAGCATCGCCGCCGGCAACAGCTGCACCGTTACCGTGTCGGTCCAGGCGGCTATCGAAGGGCTCTACACCAACTACACAGGCACCGTGACTACGACCAATGCCGGCATATCAGCGGCGGTCACCGCCGGTCTGAACGTCCTGGCGCCCCCGGTGGTCACCAAGAGTTTCTCCCCCGCGCAGGTTGCTGCCGGCGGGTCAACTACCATGACGATCAACGTCGAAAATCCGGCTGCCAATACCGCCAGCCTTACCGGGGTAACCCTGCTCGACAATTACCCGGCGGGCATGACCAATGCGACAGCAGGCAGCGCGCCTGTCTGCACGACCGGAGGTTCAGCCAACCTGACAACGGGAACAGGTGTCTCCGGCGGGTCGTCGGTCGGCCTGGACACCGGTGTGATCCCCCCCGGCGGCTTCTGCACCATCACCCAGCAGGTCACCACCACCCAAGACGCCACCAATACCACCAATGCCCCCACCTCCACCAACGGCGACAACGGCACCGCGGCGTCGGCGTTTCTGAAATTACTTAAACCCATAGTGGTTTCAAAATCGTTCAGCAATTTTCACCCTGGAGCAGGCACAACAGATGTGACGATGACAATAGCCATCTTAAACCCCAATCCGATTGCGGCAACTGCTGTTGCATTCACCGATACTTATCCGGCCAGCATGACCAACAGCCCCAACAACCCGGCATCGCCTAGCAATCCGGGAAACAACTGTGGTCCGTCCGCATTGGAGACATATACAAGCGGCGGCGGCAACCTGGTTCTTGCCAACGGCCAGATTCCGCCCAACAGCACCTGTACGGTAACTCAATTGGTCAGGTTCGGCGCAAATAACACCTCTTATTCCAACACGGTAACCGTCAACACCGGCAACATGGGCTCGGACAGCGATACGTCCATTGTCACTCGTGGCTCTTCCAATGCCGTTCCTTACTTCACCAAGATTTTTGCGCCGAATTCGATTCTTCCCGGCGGCACCTCCACCCTGACATTCACCTTAACCAATCCGCATAGCGCCGCAATAAGTACCATTGCCTTTACGGACACGCTGCCAAGCGGCCTGACGGCGACAAATATCGGCGCAACCGCCGCCGGCACCTGCCCCGGCACCTACACGATAACGGGCGGCAATCTGATTACCTACACAAGCGGTGCCGCCACTCTTGCTACCGGCGCCAGTTGCACCTTCGGCATCAGTACCATAACCTCCGGCACACCCGGCATTTACATCAATACAACCAGCAATATTTCCGCCAGTTCCGGCACCGGTGGACCAGCCGAGGCTTCTCTCGCGGTCGCCTATCCTCCGACCATCTCCAAGAGTTTCAGCGATACGACCATCGTCTCCGGCGGAACAACGGCCATGACGATCAGGCTCGGCAATCTCAACGCCTTTCCCCTTACCACTTCTTCCGCCCTGACCGACACCTTGCCCACCACACCCGGAGCAATGACCATCGCCAACGGCACCGTCAGCAACAATACCTGCCCGTTCACGCCACTGGACCAGCTAAGTGGAGCCCTCACCGCCGGAGACACAGCAGTCCGCATACCAAACCTTTCATCCATTCCGACAGGTGGATGTGAATTCACCGTCTATGTGACAGCCTCGACAGCAGGCACCTATACTAACACCATTGGCGCCGGAGCGCTCACCACAAGCAACGCCGGCAACAGCGCAGCTGCAACCAGCGCCTCCCTCAATGTCGTCGCTGTGCGACCAACCGTCTCCAAGGCATTTCTCCCGGCCACCATCGCCGCCGGCGGCACAAGCACTCTCCAGGTAACCCTCTACAACCCGAACAGTGTGCCAATAGCCCTTTCATCCACTTTCACCGACCCCTTTCCGACAGGTGTCGTGACCGCCGGCACCCCAAGCTACGCCACAACCTGTATCGGCGGCGCCGTCGGCGGAACGTCAGGGACGCTTACCCTCTCCTCTGGAGCTTCGATACCGCCTGGCACCTACGCCAACCCCGGCAGCTGCACGCTTCAGGTGGATATAACGGCCGCGGCAACCGGTGTCTATACGAATACGATCGCCGCCGGCGCTCTCCAGACGAACGCTGGCAACAACGCCGCCGCGGCGACCGCCGTTCTGACCGTACCCGCAAGCACCCCGCCGACCGTATCGAAGTCGTTCGGGACAATTATTAGTATTACCGGCATAACCACGACGCTGACGATCACCCTGGGCAACACGAACCCCGCCTCCGCCACGCTCACCGCAAATCTGAACGACAACCTGCCGGCGAACCTCGTAATCGCCACACCGAACGGTCTTACCGGCAGCTGCACGCTTGGCTTGGTCACCGCGACCTCCGGCACAGGCCTCGTAAGGTACGCCTCGGGCGCAACGATACCCGCGGGTGGTTGCACGATCGTCGTGAACGTGACGAGCGCTATCCCCGGCACTTACACGAACACTATCGCCGCGGGAGCCCTGCAGACGAACCTGGGGAACAGTCCCGGCCCAACATCAGACACTATCACCATAGCGGGGCCACCGGCCTTGACCGTTCTCAAGCAGGTTTCCTCCGATGGCGGCACCAACTTTTCAACACCAGCGCCTGTTAATCCGGGTGGGACGTTGACGTACCGCGTAACCGTTACAAACAGCGGATCAGGAGATGCAACCAATGTGGTCATCACCGATCCGATACCTACTTACACAACTTATGTGGCCGGTAGCGCCAAGCGGGCCACCGGGTCACCTGGATTAACTTACGGCGCCGCTCCCATAACTCTCACTGACAGTGCGGACGGCGACGGCTTTGATTTCGGTATTACGACACCCGGTGTCGTGACATACGGTGTCGGCACCATTGCCCCGGGGGCTGCGAATGCGGTTCAGCTATTTTTACGTGTAACCGTCAACTGATCTAAGCCCGCTCCCGGAAACTGACTGGCCTGATAACAAACAGAGTGAATAGGAATCCCCAAGGCGGGGAAACAAAAAGGAGGTTAACATGAGCAGATACATTTCATTAATGGCGGTTCTGGCAGTACTTCTTCTCCCCATGGCGGCGCTCGCCAAACCGCTCGTCTCGGTCAGCATCACCGCCGAAAAAGAGGTGACAGTCGTCAAGAGCGGGCAGAAAGTGACAAAAAAAGTCGCCGCCACCAGGATCGAACCCGGCGACGTTATCTTCTACACCCTGAATTACATAAATTCAGGGGACGAGGCGGCAACCAGCGCAGTCCTGGACGATCCTATCCCCCAGGGAACTGTCTATCTTCCCGGCAGCGCCTTAGGCGCAGGTGCGGAAATCACCTTTTCCATCGACGGGGGGAAGAGTTTCAAGAAGCCGTCCCTCCTCATCTATGAAGTGAAAAACCCGAATGGCAACATGGAAAAGCGGACCGCTTCTCCCGAGGAGTATACCCATATCCGCTGGACCATCAGCAGAATTGACGCCGGCGCCAAGGGGACGGTCGGATTCCAGGTAAAGATCAAAAAATAACATCCTATGGATCAGCAGACAGAAAAACAATCCGGATAAGAGACAGGGAGGCAATTATGTTCAGGACAACCCCAAACGGATGCACGAGAAGAAATATGGCGCGATTCTGCAGAGAGGGGCCTCGGATTCGGGGGAGCCGTGGAGACCCCGGCACGCATTTACGGATAGTTGATACTATGAGACGTGACATAAAGCAGGAAGAGATCGAAAGAATATTATCCACTTTCACACAAAAGGAGAACAAATCATGAAAGCATCGGTACAGAACAAATCCTCAGCATTCTTCAGGGGCCTCCTCGCCGTCATGGCCCTGGCGGCGCTCTGGGTAACGGCGCTGCCGTCCGATTCATCGGCGTCCACGGCAGCCAACACCGTGATCCGCAACACGGTCTCGGTCAATTACCAGGACACCGCAAGCCACGCGATGCCCCAGGTGCAGGCCACCGTTGATATCACTGTGGCGCTGGTTTACGCCACCCCGACGCTGAGTGCGCCAGCTGACCAGTCCACCAATGCCGGCACGGCGATCGGCTACACCTACACGATCACCTCCAACGCCAACGGTCCCGACACCTATGTCCTGACCCCCTCCGTCACCGCACAGTCCTCCGGCATCAGCGGCTCCACCGCCGCCGCGCCAGCCAGCGTGACCCTCGGCGCCACCACCATAGCAACGGCGGTAACCATTGCCGCCGCCGGCACCACCGCCATCACCGTACCGAACGATGCCGCAAGCAACGCCTCTGTCAACGGGATCGCCGGCGGCACGGTCGTAATCAACGGTGCGGTTTACACCGTCGCCTCCATCGTCGATAACGGCGGCACAGTAGGGGGCACATCGACCATCACCGTCAACGGCAACACCGTGTCGTCAGGCCTCCTCCCGGTCGGCACCATAATAGGCCAGCAGGCTACGTTCACCATGACGGTAACCCCCGGTACGGTCACGGCAGCCGCCAATCAGACCATTACCGTTACAACCAGCGCCAAGGGAGGCGGCGCTCCTGTTGCCGCTAGCGACGTGACCGTGACCACGGTAAATGTCGCCACCCTCGGCGTAACCAAGGAAGTATCGGCCGACGGCAACACATGGTATTCGGGTGTGGTACTGCCCGCGACGCTGGCCATAGCGCCGGGAGCCTCTCTTTACTACCGCATCACGGTTACCAACAGCGGAAGCAGCAACGCCACCAGCGTGGTCATTACCGACCCGCAGCCGCTGTACACCACCTACACGGCAGGAAGCGCCAGGCGGGCCACCGGTGCCGCAGTCAATTACGGCGCGGCAGCAACTGTGCTAACCGATGCCAGCGCGGCGGACGACGGCTATGATTTCGGTGTTACGACAGCAGGTCAAGCAACATACAGTATCGCCAGCATTGCCCCGGGTGTAGCAAATCAGGTACAGCTCTTCTTCCGGGTCACCGTCAACAACTGACCTTAACGCGACGCGGGGGCCGGTTTTCCGGCCCCCGCAAACCCGGCCCCGGCAAGCTTCCGACCGGGTAACCATGAAATATTAATTACGAATCCCTTGTGAGGGTAACCAAGATGAAGACAATGATGAAAATACATTTAATCCTGTTGTCGCTGCTCCTCGTTTCCGCGACAGCAACCGGGAGCGCCTGGGCACTGACCGCAGCCAACACCCAGATCGTCAATAACGCAAGACTCACTTACGACGACGGCTCTGGCACACCCAAGACCGTCAATGCCTTACCGGTCGTGGTAACGGTTACCCTGCTTCCGGGAACCCCAACCGTTACCAAGGTGGCGGATATGACCACCAACTACACCGGTCCGAACACCCCGCTGGTCAACAGCTTTACCATCACCGCCAGCAACACCAACGGTCCAGACAGCTATTCACTGACACCGGCCATTATCGCCACCACCAATGCCACTGGTGCTTCTGTAACGCTCACATCACCGGCTAGCCCGGTTATTCTGGGTGCCACGGTGGTACTTGGCGGCTCCACGGCCACCGTGCTGGTCGTGCCAGCTGACGGTAACGCCGCTGACAACCAGGTTAACGGTATCGCCCAAAATGACTGGATCGTCGTGAACGGCGACACAACCCACCCCCGTCAGGTGAGCGCAATTTCCGACAATGCCGCCGGCACCTCCACTATCACGCTTGCCTCCGCTCTCGCCAGCGGAATCCCCGGCGTCGGAGTGCTGGTGGCAGAACAGCAGACCGTGACCGTGACGGTCCTCTCCGGAACCATAACCACAGCCGGCACAAATATAGTGATCACCAAGCAGCTCACCATCGCCTCGACTACCGACCCGACCAAGACAGCCAATACAAGCCTCACCCCGACCACCGACACCTACACCAGCGGCCTGGCAACCTTGGCCAAGTACGTGCGCAATGTGACTGCAGTCCCGACCATGACAGGGACCGGGACGAAATACACCTACAACCTGATCGACTACTGGCCGTCCGGCATCACCGCAAAACCGGGTGAAGTGCTGGAGTACATTCTGGTAGCCAACAACAGCGGTTCCGCCTCCGTCTCTGCCGCAGCCATAACCGACACCCTGCCGACCACCTATGTCTCTCTGAAGACCGGGGCCTACACAGGATCAACCGACTTCACCTACTACAACGAAAGCAACGTCGCCTCGTACCTGACAGCGGCCAGTGGCGATGATGCAGCCACCTATGCCTCGCCGACCCTGACGATCAACGTCGGTACCGGCGCAACCTTCGGTGCGGGCGGCAACATTGCTGCCGGCGCCACGGTACGCGTCCTTTACCGGGTAACGGTCAACCCGTAAGGAAGGTAAATTGTAACGATGAAGCTTCTTCTCTCCTACATACTGTCCGCACCGGCCCCCCAGCGGCTGCTCAGTGGGTTCGCCCACGCAGCAGCCGCCTGGAACGGGCACAGGTGCAGCCGTATGCCGGGAAGGAGGGCTGCCATCTTCTACAGCACAGCCATTGCGCTGGCACTTGTGACGGCATCTCTCATGCCGCTCAAGGCGATGGCGGCTCCTGTGCAGGGAGACCAGATCATCAACAGGGCGCAATTTACCGCTTCCGGCATAACCCCTGTTCCCGCATCGGTAACGGTTACGATAACGGTGCCGCTCCGCACCCCTTCCAATATAGAGTTCCTGAAGTACGCGCCGGTAGATGCCGCCGCAACTCCGGTAAACGTCGCTCTCGGGGCTTACCGCACCGGCAGCGATGCGGCCGCGCCGTTTGTCCAATTGTCTCCACCGATGCCGGCAGGCTCCACCACCGCCATCGACCTGTCGAATCCCGTCCCGCTTCTACGCGCAACTCTCTTCCATGAGGGGGAACCGATTTTCATCCGGGTGACCGACCTTGACCAGAATCTTGACCCGACCAGCAGGGAAACCGTTATTGCAACCATAACCGATAACAAAACCGGCGATATCGAGGTCATACGCCTGACCGAGACCGGTCCCAACACAGGTGTATTCGTCGGCTATATCCAGTCAACCGACAATAGCTCTGACAGCGCAGAATACAGCGGGAAGTTTTACGTCACGTCACAGAGCAACATCACGGCCTCTTATACGGACATTGTCGACAGCTCCGACTCCTCAACCTGTGCGGCTCTGGTGGACCCCTCCGGCATCATCTTTAACAGCACAACAGGTGACCCCATTGACGGCGTGCAGATTACCCTGGTCGATGCTTCCGGCAATCCGGCAACGGTCTTCGGCGATGACGGCGTAAGCACTTTCCCGGCCACCATCACCACCGGCTTAACAGCTACCGATTCGAGCGGACGGGTCTATGATTTTCCTCCCGGCGGGTTCCGTTTCCCCTTCGTCAATATCGGCACTTACCAGTTTAAAATCATACCGCCGACCGGCTTTGCATGGCCCACGAAAATGTCGTACACAGACCTGTTTAACCGGTGGGGCAAGTCTTTCGCCATCGTAGACCCCGGCTCCAAACTGGAGCAGTTCCCAGTCCCGGCCGGTCCGGCGATTCACATCGACATCCCTCTTGACCCTACCGCCTCCTCCCTCTGGCTGGTAAAAACCGCCGGCAAGGACACAGTGGCAATCGGCGATTTCCTCCCCTATGAACTGGATGTGACGAACAACACAGGGACGGCTCAAAACGTTTTCATTACGGATACCTTGCCGCTCGGCTTCCGTTACCGGAAAGGCTCCACGAGGATCGAAGGCAAGGCCGTCCAGGACCCGGCCATATCCCCTGACGGCCGCACCCTTACATTTTCGGCGGGTAACCTGGATAACGGCAAAACCCTCCATATCCGCTATGTAGTGGAGGTCGCCGCCGGCGCCAAAATTGGTACCGCCACCAATCAGGCCATGGCAAATAACGGCACCGGCATTTCCTCCGCTCTGGCAAAGGCAAGCGTCCAGGTCAAATCCGATTTCCTCAGCACCCGGAGCATCCTCATGGGACAGGTAATCGCCGGCGCCTGCGGCGCCCCTGATCCGGACGCGCTGAAAGGGTTGGAAGGGGTAAGGATTTTCATGGAAGACGGGACGTTCGTCGATACCGACAAGCGGGGGATGTTCCACTTCGAGGGGATCAAACCGGGGAGCCATGTGGTGCAGCTCGACCTAGACTCCCTGCCGAAGAATTACCAGGTCGTGCCGTGCGAGGAGAACACCCGCTTTGCCGGCTCCTCCTATTCCCAGTTTGTGGATGTTCAGGGTGGCAGCATGTGGCGCGTCGACTTCCATGTCGCCCGCCAGGCCAAACTCAAAAAAGCGCTGCCGGAGCCAACTGCGGCAAAGGGTGAAGTGAGCCTCGAACTGACGAGCTCCCTGTTCGGCGAGAACATCGTTTACCAGCTCCCGATGCAGGGGCATAACATGCCGAAGAACGATCTGCAACTGACCGTGACACTCCCTGAAGGGGTGGCGTATGAGGCGAACAGCAGTCAACTTGACGGCAAGCCCCTGGCGAACCCGGCGATTGCCGGTCCGGTACTGACCTACCCCCTCGGCAGCCGCCCCGGCGACTGGAACGTAACGCTCCGTTTCCGCGCGATCCTCCCCGGAAGCGGCGAGTCGGGAACGCTTTCGAGCAAGGCGACGATTACCGGTGACGGCATTACCGACGCGGGCAAGCCGATGCCGGTTGCCGAAAATGTGCTGCGCCGGGTCAAGGAACAGGACCATTTCCGCATGCCGGAATTCGTCCTCCACCCCCATTTCCCGACATTCAGCGCCGAGCTTTCCGCCGAAGACAGGGTGGACCTCGATGAACTTGCGCGCCTTCTCATGGTCCTGAACATCGAGCAGATCAAGGTTATCGGCCATACCGACAACGTCCGGATCTCGCCGCGCAGCCGCGACATCTACCATGACAATACGTCCCTCTCCCTGGCCCGGGCCGAGAGCGTCGGTCGCTACCTGATCGAGAAGCTGCACCTCCCGCCGGCGAAACTGGAATTAAAGGGAATGGGGGAGACGATGCCGGTTGCCGATAACCGGACCGAAGAGGGGAGGATGCTCAACAGGCGGGTGGAAGTCAAGCTCCTGACAGAGAAGGTGGTCAACACGGTCTGCCATCAGCTCGTTAAGGAGAAGAGCGGCGTCCAGAAGACGGAGGTCGGCGACCCCTCATCCCGGCCAAAGCCCGTTGCAGAAGAAGATGAGCCGGAACCGACAAAGCCGCAGGAAAAAGAAAACAGAACCATGGAGAAAGAGGGTTTCCTGTCACCCCAAGCGAATGCCGTCCTGGTTCATCCGATCAATACTGTCCGGGTTTGCATTCCCGTGGCGCTGAACCCGCGTCTTTTCCTCGACGGTCAGGAGGTCCCGGCGGCACGGATCGGCTTCACCATGAAGGACACCAAGACCGGGAAGTCCATCTATACTTACATCGGTGTCGATTTTGGCAGAGAAGGCGAACACACGCTCAAGATTCAGGGGATGGACCCGTTTGGCAACGCCCGCTTCGACCAGTCAGTCAAAGTCATCCGTAGCGGTGAAATAGCCGCCATTAGGCTAAAGTCGGCCGACGGCAATGTCGCCGACGGCAAGAGCCCGGTCAGGCTGCAACTGGAACTTTTAGACGCCTCCGGCCGTATCATACCCGCCGAGACCGACCTGGATATCCGCGGCGGCACCCTGAAACCATTGAAAAAACAGGAAGCGATTCCCGAAGCGGACAAGGACAAGGAGAAATCCAATCAGCTGCATGTCGATGCAGCGGGGAACACCCTGTTCCAGCCGGTCAATGCAAGCGGCCTGTACCGCGTTATCGTCGGTTACAATAAGGTGACCCTGGAAGCGGAAACCTACGTGAAACCGATGATGCGGGACTGGATCCTGGTCGGTCTCGGGGAAGGAACAGTCGGCTACAACGCCGTTGCCGGACACATAGAAAGCCTGCGCGAATCGGATCAGGATGATCATCTGTACGACAACGGCCGGCTCGCCTTCTACGCCAAGGGGAAGGTGAAGGGAGAATGGCTCCTGACCATGGCTTATGACAGCGCCAAGGGGAAGGGTGACGTTGGAAACGCAAGCCTGTTCCAGACCATCGATCCCAACACCTATTATACCCTCTACGGCGACGCCGGCCAGCAGCAGTACGACGCGGCGAGCGCCCGGAAAATTTACCTGAAGATCGAGCACGACCAGTTCTATGCCCTGTTCGGCGACTACGACACCAACCTCACTGTCACGGAACTCTCTCGTTACAGCCGCCGCATGAACGGTCTGAAAGCCGAATACCAGGGGAAGAACTTCGAGGCGAACGTATTCGGCAGTGAAACTGCCCAGGCCTATGCCAGGGACGAGATCCGCGGTGACGGCACATCCGGGCTCTACCACCTGACGCGCAAGAACATCGTGCTCAACTCGGACAAGATCACCATCGAAACGAGGGACCGGTTCCGCAGCGAGATCATCGTCAGTTCCGTGCCGATGAACCGTTTTACCGATTACAGCATCGACTACGACACCGGCTCCATCTTCTTCAAACAGCCGATCCAGAGTCGGGATGAAAATTTCAACCCGATCTTCATCGTCGCCGAATACGAAACCAGTGACAGCGGCTCACAGGCTTACACCTATGGCGGCAGAGTCGGGACGAAGCTCCTCGACCAGAAACTGAAGGCCGGCTTTACCTACATCCACGAGGGGCAGGTAAGCGGCGACGGAAACAGCTACGGCCTGGACGCCAGTTACAAGATATTGGACGGCACCACCCTGAAGGCGGAAGTGGCCAGGACCGACACACGGTTCGGCAACACGGCCCGCGAAGGGAATGCTTATCTTGTCGAGGTGGATCACCATTCACAGAATCTGGAAGCCAAGTTCTACTTCCGGGAGCAGGATGAAGGTTTCGGACTCGGCCAGCAGAACGGAAGCGAGACCGCAACCCGCAAGGGCGGGATGGATGCGGCGTACAAATTGACCGACACGATCAGTCTCAGCGGACAGGCCTACCGCCAGTACAACCTCGCCACCGGCGGGGTGCAGGACGTAGCAGAAGGAAAAGCTACCTACACTTCCGGTCCCTACGCCGCCCACCTCGGTTTTCGCTATGCCAGCGACAAACTGGGCGACGGCACCGTCAACACCTCGGAGCAGGTCACCATGGGGGGGAGCTGGCTTACCCTTAACAAGAGACTGACCCTCCGGGTGGACCATGACCAGTCCATCGGCGGCAGCAACGACAATGCCAGCTTCCCGACCCGCACCACCTTCGGCGCCGATTTCAAACTGACTCAGAAGGTCACCCTGTTCGCCCAGCAGGAGATCACCTCGGGCTCCGGCGCAAAGACCAATACAACCAGCGCCGGGATGAAGGCAAACCTCTGGGAAGGGGGGGCGCTCAATACGTCGATGGGGCAGAACCTCAATGAGAACGGCGACCGGATGTTTGCCCTGTTCGGTCTGAAGCAGAGCTGGAAGATCACCGACAAATGGAGCGTGGATGGCGGCGTGGACCGGAGCCAGACCATAAAGAACAGCAAGAATTATTCTTTCAACGTAAACGTTCCCCCCGCTTCCGGGGACAACCAGGATTTTACCGCGGTATCGCTGGGGACCACTTACACCGAAAAAAAATGGAACTTTAGCAACCGTCTGGAAGTGCGGACCTCGGATACCGACGATAAGTGGGGGATCGTGAGTGCCTTTGTCGGTGAGCCGAAGGAAGGATGGGGCTGGTCGGCCCGCTGCGAGGTTTTCGATACGAAGTCGGCCGGCGGCGTGAAAACTGTGAATGGCGACCTGCGTCTCGGCATGGTCTATCGCCCATTGTACACCCGATGGATACTCCTGGACCGACTCGACCTACTCTACAACGATCAGCAGGGAGGAACGGCAACGACCGGAACGACCGGCGTGTTCAACACGGAAAACCGGCGCATCGTCAACAATCTGAGCGCCAATTTCAAGATGGACAACAAAACCCAGATTTCTCTCTTCTATGGCGCCAAATACGCACTGGACAGCATCGACGGCACGGATTACAGCGGCTATACCGATCTGATCGGCATCGAGGGACGCTACGACCTGACGAAAAAATGGGACATCGGCATTCGTGGAAGCGTGCTCCACTCCTGGAGCGCAAGTCAGATTAACTACAGTGCAGGTCCTTCGGTGGGGTACAATGTCATCAAGAACGCCTGGATAAGCCTGGGTTACAACCTCGCCGGTTTCACCGACAAAGACTTCTCTGCGTCAAATTATACCGCGCAGGGGCCTTATGTCCGCTTCCGCTTCAAGTTTGATCAGAATTCCGTAAAAGATGCCGTCTCATGGCTCAACCTGTAGGGCTTGACTCTACCGGCCTCTATCTTCTGGTTGCGGAACCTGCTCCGCCGCGGGTTTCTGGGCTGCACCCTCCTCCTTATCCGTGGTGCCCTCCGGCGTCGGACCTTTTTCATCCCCTACCCCGTTCGTGTCTTCCGGAGTCTGCGTCTCGCCTGCCGCAGGCAGAGCAGCGCTGGTCATCGGCGCCTGAACAACCTCCGACCGGGCGATGCTTTCGTCAACCTTCCGTTGCAGCCCCGCGATATTCGGTTCCTCTGCCAGAGCCAGCCGGTATTCCTCCCCGGACAACACCCCTTTGCCGCGCAACAGTCCCAGAATCATGTCTGAACGCTTCGACACCCTGGCCAGGTTTTTGTATGGATTGTACGCCACCCGCGGGCCGGGGAGCATGGCGGCAAGAAAGGCGCATTCCCGTGGTGTAAGTGCCGATGCCGGCTTGCCGAAATAGTACCTGGCGCCGTGGCCGATACCGTACACCATCGGCCCCAGTTCGACGACGTTCAGATAGAGCTCGATAATCCTCCCCTTGGTCAGCTCCTGCTCCATCCGCTTGGCAAGGATGATTTCCTTGATCTTGCGGGTAATACTCTTTTCCCGGCTTAAGAATAGATTCTTCGCCACCTGCTGGGTGATGGTGGAAGCGCCGCGGGCAAAGCTCTTCTTCTCCAGGTCATACTTGATGGCCTTCTTGAGCGCTTTTACGTCGATCCCCTCATGCCTGTAAAACCGGGCATCCTCGGCCACGATAACGGCCCATTTCATCTCCGCCGGAATACTCCCGGTCGGCGTCCAGTAACGGTTCTTAGGCCCCACTACAAAGGGCTGGTAGTCCCCCCGCCAGTCCTTCACCTGAATCGTCATGCTGGCCTTGCGGTCGGCAAGCCCCGAGACCTTTGGCAGGAACATGAGAGAGACGGCGATATAGGCGGCATAAAGAACGATGATGCCGCAAACAATTAAGAGTGTCTTTTTCAGCCTCGAATAAACCATTTAATTTTTTGTGGGTTGCTAATTGAATCGAGTATAAATATTTGTATGATATAATAGAAAATATTGTCTCGTAATGTCAACGGAGAACATTGATGGTTAATGACAACAGGATCTTTGAGGTTCAAATTGACATTCCGCTTCTCATGAACGGGAGCGAAATCCTTCTCTATCTGGCCCAGACGCCTGCGCCTTCTGCAGAGGAGATCTTTCAGAGGAAAGCGGCGCCGGAACTGATGCCGTTTCTCGAAAGTCTGTTGCAAAAAGATCCCGTTACCGGAGAGCCGAGCCGTCTGGAGGCGATGGCGCCTTCCCGGGCGGACACGGCGCTCGTTCTCATTCCCGAGTGCGCTATCACCATAGCCAATTGGGAGCGGGTGGACGAATTGGTCCGTGGATTGACCAGGACCGCGATCGTCATCGGGGGACTGGGATATGCGAGCTCTGCTGAACTGAAGGCATGGAAAGAGGCCCAATCCGACAATGGATCGGCCACCAAGAGAATATTCGGTTTCAACGCAAGGGACGCCTTAGGCACCCCCAACATGTTCTTCAATACGGCCTGCTCCTGGATTCATCACGCGGATGGAAGAACCAGTTGTGTTATCTCCCTCAAGAACTTCCTGGAGCAGCGAGAAGAGGCGCTCAAGGAGGAAGGTCTTGAAGAAGGGAGTGAACTGTTATGCCTGACCGCTCCGGACCTTGTCATCTACCCGCTGATCTGCGCCGAGTTCACATGCACCCGTGAGGGGGACAGGCCTCTTGACCGCGTGGCAAGGGACGTGCCCCTGAGAGTCGGCGGGCGGAAGGTCCTTGTGGCGGGCCTCGCCTATCAGAACAATGAGGTGCATACCCTCTGGCAGCGCGGGATTTACGCGGCAACCGGCGCGGCCAGGGGGATTCCCGTGGTTGCCGCCATTGTCAACAACGCCCTCTGGTTCAGCCATCCGGATGAAATGAAGGACAAATGGCGCTGCCTGACCGGTGTTTACGTTGACAGGAGCCATCTCCTTTCACAGGAAGTGCTTCCGCCGGTCAGGTGTCTGGCGGACGACAACACGGTCTTCGGCGTACTGGCCAGAACGAATATGCCCGGAGTATTTGCGGGCAAGCTCTCATGGGATTTCGGCAGAGGTGGCACACGATTCGTCTGGCGGGCCACCCGCCGGGCGCTCGCGTCAACGGATGGCAGGCTCCTGGAGGCTGATCTGGGCGATGCTTTCCGGGATGAGCTACAAAGGGCTGTCAGACGTTTTTCCCCTTCTAACGCCCCGGTCGCTGCCCAGGATGAGAAACAGAAGGCAGGGAACGAGCAGGCGGCCCTCAATGAGGTTGACAACCACCTGAACGGCCGTGATCAACCGGACGCCAAACGCCTGGTGTACACCGTGCTCCATGGGCTCCGGGCCGGCATGGAGGGTGAAGAAATCGACCCCGATACCCTTTTCGATAAACATGATCATCTTATGCGGGGCCTCCGCGCCATTGGGTCGATAAAGGGGAGGGGTTCCACCCTCTGGCAACACGACGTCTCACAGGAGGGCCAGTTGATCGATTCCGCAAGGAGGGTGAACATTCTGGTCTGGTCGGATCCCGACCATGGGCGCCTGGCGATTTCGCGGACGATCGAGATATGGTCCCGTGATTTTCCGGGAAAGAGGCCCCTGCTCGTTTTGGCCGAAGGAAAGGGGGGAGAGTTCGAGATGGAGGGAATGGTGAAAGCGACCCACAGGGGAAACATCACCTCTCCGAGGGATACAGGCAACACCTATCCAAGGGAAATCATCTCTCCGAAAGAATCAGGCATCACCAATCCAAGGGAGATCTGCAATAAGGCATATATCCTGAGGATGGGGCGAATAGAAAACCTTCTGGAGGAGCCGGACTTCATTGCGGCCCTGGAAAGAGAGCTCGAACAGCCTCTGAGGGAACTGACACAGTGAGCTGTGGGGAGGTTTGATGCAGTCTGTTACCGAGTTGACGGAACTTATAGATGTTTACGCCGGGGTTGTCGGATTGAGGAGGAGCTCATCACCGGGAGTTGACGGAGGTGAGGGAGATCAAGGCATCCGCTGGGAAGCCCCATACGCGCAACTCATGTTATGGCGGATTCAATCGACAGGCAGGGCGCAGATTCGCGCCGAGGTGGAAAAGGCCCAGGAGATACTCGACGCACTCCTTATCTCCGCCGAAAAACGCCTATCAGGGGTGGTTGACGGATACTTGCTGCTCTTCCTGGGGCATGAGCCGGGTGAGGATCTCCATTCTCTGATTCGCGGCCTTGAACTGGACACCAATGTCTGCCGGAAGAGCTTTATCTGGCCCAGGGAAGGAGATACCCCCGAGGCCAGATGGCAGAGATTGTGGCGCACCACGGTAATCGGACTGCCTGAATCCCCCCCTCCGGGGATGATGGTCGAGCTTCCTCTGCTCAAGGAGCCGTGCAAGGAGATATGGAGGGAGATCAGCAGGAGCGGCAGTGCGAACGCAGCACGGAAATTGCTGATGGAGTGTAAACGATGGTGAAAATGGAGCGACTTCGACTGGCGGCTTTCCGGGGAGTGCCTGGCGAACTGCAACTGGATTTTACCTCCCCTTTGACCATCATCTATGCCCCGAACGGGACCGGGAAGAGCAGTCTGGTCGACGCGGCAGAATGGCTCCTGACCGGTGAGGTAAAAAGAGTTAGAGACTTCTCGAAGAAAACCGACGACAGTGAACTCAGATGCAAATTCGCCCCCGTTGAAAGCCGGATGGAAGTGGAAGGGTGGTTCCTAAAGGGCGAAGAGGCATTCCGTCTGGTCCGTGCCCCTGACGCATGGACAATGCTTCGGGAGAGTGATGACGCGCCGCGCCGGATGACCGGTCGAGAGGTCATGAAACTTTTTGCTCCCAATGAGTTCGCTAAAGAGAGAGATTATCGCGTTGCGCCGAGGCTTGAACGCGACTGGATACGCTCGGCCAGATTCCTTACCGTGAGCACTCTGGCGCTCCTCGTGGACACGGAGAGTGAGAATCAAACAGCCAGGGAAGCGGCGCTGGGGGGGTTGCTGGGTGTGGGTGAGCTTTTTGCGCGGGCGGATAAATTCGAAACGTTCGCCAGGCACCTGAATGACGGATATAGAGGGGAAGAAGGGTTAGCCGCGACAAAGAAGGAACTGGGCCGTCGGAAAGAGGAACTGGCGCGTTTGCGCAAAACGATGGAGGAGACCGTTTGCAACTCGCGGGAATTGGACGAACTGATGCAAAGTGAGCTTTCGACCGTCTTGCTCATCCTGGATGAGAAAGAGAACGCCCTTTCCCGTGAATCGCGTCTCAGGTCGGCCCTCGATTCCCTGGAGCAAAAGAGGCAATTGCATTCTCTGGAGGAGGTAGTCAGGACGATTGAAAAGAAAGTAAGGACGATTGACCGGAAGAGAGATCAGGCGCTCGAAGCGGCAAGGCTTTTAAGGGAAAAGGCCAATCGATATTGCGCGGAACAGCTAGATCGGTTATTCGATATTGCGTTCCCGATGTTTTCCAGGGTCCAGGCAAACGAGGTATTCGATTCGCTGCAAAGGGGCCCGCTGGAAAACCCGTTCGATTGGGTTGCAAAAGCCTCATCCTTCGAGTTCACTCCTTCACCCTATTTCAGCATGGGGCAGAGACAGGATCTGGCCCTGGCGATATTCCTCGCCCGTGCCAGAGGAGTCAAAGGCACATTCTTCCTTGACGAACCCGTTATCCATCTTGACGATCTTAATCGTGTGGCGCTGATGGACACCTTCAGGATGCTCGTCCTGGAAAGTGAACCGCACTGCAATTTTATCATAACCACCGCAAGACGTGATTCCGTCCGGCACATGGCGGAGAAATTCGCAAATGTTCCCCCCGTCCATGGCATGCCGCCATTGAGAATATATGAACTGGACGGCAGCCCGCGGGTAGGGGTGCGAGTGGCAAAGGAGTGGTGCGCGGGGTAGGGATGGCCAATCTGGAAATGAGAGACAACGATAAAACGAAAAGACAACTCATGGAAGAGTTGGAATGTCTCCGTGATCGAGTGGCGGAACTTAAACGGATCGAGGCGGCCCATGATCTGATCGAGTTGGCGTTGCGGGAGAGCGAAGCGCGTTACCACGGTCTTTTTGATGATGTGCCGGTGGCGCTTTACCGCACCACGACACTAGGGCAATTTCTGGATGCCAACCCTGCAATGATACGTATGATGGGTTATCCGGACCGGACTATTCTTATCTCCATCAATGCCGCCGAACTGTATGCAAACGCCGATGACCGCTCACGCTGGCAGGCATTGATGGAACAGGATGAAACTGTGAAGGATTTTGAATTTCAGGCGCGCCGATACGACGGCGCGCCAATCTGGGTGAAAAACACCGCGCGGGCCATAAAGGACGGCGCGGGAGGCGTGCTTTGCTACGAGGGTAGTCTTGAGGATATCACCTTCCGCAAACAGGCGCAGGAAGAGCTGGCCCAGGCCAACGAAGGGCTTAAGGCCCGGTTGACCGAAATCGGGATCCTGCAGGAGCAATTGCGCGAGCGCGCCATACGAGATCCCCTGACCAATCTGTTTAACCGCCGAAACCTGGAAGAAACGCTGGATCAGGAACTCGCCAAAGCCGATCGGAAGGCTTATCCGGTAAGTTTGATCATGATGGATATCGACCATTTCAAATGCATTAACGATACGTATGGTCACAAGGCAGGTGATCAGGCCCTTCAGTCCCTGGCGGATTTTATTCGCTCCCGCATCCGCAGCAGCGATTCAGCCTGCCGCTTTGGCGGTGATGAGTTTGTAATCGTAATGCCGGAGACGTCGCTCCGGTCTGCTTATGAACGCGCGGAAGGTTTCCGTCAGAAAGTACAGTCTCTCCAGTTGCCGGACATCGGTATTCCCGGGAACCTTGCCGTTTCAATAGGGATCGCAACGTATCCGATCCATGGCGCGACAAAGGAAGATTTGTTGCGCGCTGCCGATCAAGCCTTGTATCTTGCCAAGGCTCAGGGGCGCAATCGAGTAGTTGTCGCCCAGGAGTGATAAACCAGGCTGTTTCTTCTCCCTCTCTGATCATGTGCGGCTTCTTTTTTCAGACTTTTGTCCCTATTTTTGTCATCGCCATCGACGCCGCCATCCGGATCGCCGCCGCCATGCTCCGGCTGGATGCCCGGCCGGTCCCGGCCAGATCGTAAGCCGTACCGTGGTCCACGGAGGTGCGGATGATGGGGAGACCCAGGGTGACGTTCACCCCGTCGTCGAAGTGGAGGAGCTTCAGGGGTATCAGCCCCTGGTCGTGGTACATGCAGACCACCACGTCATATCTTCCCTGTACCGCAAAATGGAAAAGGGTATCCGCCGACAGGGGACCTGCGACATTGATACCTTCACCCTGTGCTGCCATGACAGCTGGCCTGATTATCCTCTCCTCCTCATCGCCGAACAGCCCCCCTTCCCCGCAGTGGGGATTGAGGGCCAGAACGGCAAGACGCGGGTTCCTGCGGAAGTAGCCGTTTACATCATGGTGGGTGATCCGGATGGTCGAAAGCACCTTATCGTAAGTGAGCAACTGCGGCACGTCCTTGAGCGCCTCATGGATGGTGACGAGCGCAACCTTCAGCTTCTCCCCGGCAAGCATCATGACGAACTCTTTGGCGCCGGTCAGATCCGCCAGGAGTTCCGTATGCCCCGGATAGTGATGACCTGCCCGGTTCAGCGCCTCCTTGCTGATCGGTCCGGTGGCCATCGCCGCCGCCTGGCCCGAGACGCATAAACGCGCCGCCTCGACAATATAGCGATACATCGCCTCACCGGCTGCTACGGAGGGTTTGCCGTATAACATATCTTCAGGAGCAAGAGTTGAGAGAGGACAGAGATAGACGACCCCGGTCCCAGGGCTGTCGGAAGGAAATCCCTCTGTCAGGATTTCCGGTCTTAGCGACGCGCCGGTCACAAAAATGGCCCGTTCCATCGCGCCCATATCCCCCAGAACAAGCGGCCGGCATATCTCCCCGATCTCAGGCTGTACCAGAGCCCTGGCAATGACCTCCGGGCCGATACCGCACGGATCCCCCATGGTTATGGCGATCAGCGGTTTTTTCATATCTCCCTCTCTGCCGGCTGATTTCTTTCTTCTTGCGGATAATACACCATCCCGGCTCAGCTTCGCACCAAAAAAAAAGAGCGGCCAGGGCCGCTCTTTGATTTCAGCATAACAATCGTATATATCTATCTCCTGGCGGCCTTTGCCTCCACCTGCATCCTGATCAGCGCCCTTTGCAGGGCGGCTTCATTTGCTTTATACTCCATGTCTTCCTGCGACAGCCTCTTCAACGCTTCCTCTGCCCTGGCATGGGCCCTCTTCGCCCGTTCCAGGTCGATCTCTTCGGCGCGTTCGGAGGAGTCTACGAGCACGGTTACCATGTCGTTCACGACTTCAAAATAGCCCGCATTCACCGCCAGGTGATACACCGCTCCACCCTTCTTATAGGAAAGCTCGCCGATCTTGAGCGATGTGAGGAAAGGTGCATGGCCCGGAAGGACGCCGAATTCACCCAGTGTGCCGGTTGCGGTTATTTCATCCACTTCCTCCGACACGACTTTCCTCTGTGGTGTTACAAGCTCAAATTTAAGTAGTTCAGCCATATATGAAATCCTTTTGGCACCAGGCACGAGGCAAAATGAAGGGCGTCTTTTTGAGCCTTCAGCCTTCAGCCTTCAGCCTGTTTCTTTAAACCGCCAGCTTCTTGGCCTTCTCCAGAGCTTCCTCGATTGTCCCAACCATGTAGAACGCCTGTTCGGTGACATCATCGTGCTTCCCGTCAACGATCTCCTTGAAACCCTTGATGGTGTCTTCAAGCTCGACGTACTTGCCGGGGGTGCCGGTGAATGTCTCGGCGACATGGAACGGCTGGGAGAGAAATCTCTGGATCTTTCTTGCGCGGGACACGACCAGCTTGTCCTCCTCGGAGAGTTCGTCCATGCCGAGGATGGCGATGATGTCCTGGAGGTCCTTGTATTTCTGCAGAACGTACTGCACCGAACGGGCAACTCCATAGTGCTCTTCGCCGATAACCAGCGGATCGAGGATGCGCGAGGTGGAGTCGAGGGGGTCAACGGCCGGGTAGATGCCGAGCTCGGCGATCTGCCGGGAAAGAACCGTTGTTGCGTCGAGATGGGCGAAGGCGGTGGCCGGAGCCGGGTCGGTCAGGTCGTCGGCGGGAACGTAGATCGCCTGAACCGAGGTGATGGAACCCTTGCTGGTCGTGGTGATCCGCTCCTGCAACTCGCCCATTTCCGTGGCCAGGGTCGGCTGATAACCGACGGCTGAAGGGATGCGGCCGAGGAGCGCGGAGACTTCGGAACCGGCCTGGGTGAAACGGAAAATGTTGTCGATGAAAAGGAGCACGTTCTGGCCTTCTTCGTCGCGGAAGTATTCGGCAACGGAAAGGGCGGAAAGGGCCACGCGGGCACGGGCGCCGGGGGGTTCGTTCATCTGCCCGTAGACAAGGGCGGCCTTGTCGATAACGCCCGACTCCTTCATCTCCATCCAGAGGTCGTTCCCTTCACGGGTCCGCTCGCCGACACCGGCGAAAACGGAGTAGCCGCCGTGTTTCTTGGAGATGTTGTTGATCAGTTCCATGATCATAACGGTCATGCCGACACCGGCGCCGCCGAAGAGGCCGATCTTCCCACACCTTGAATAGGGAGCGA
>JBGPID010000008.1:0-23059 GCA_041484725.1 Geobacteraceae bacterium
AGCCCCTCCTCGCCGGCGGCGACCACCTTGGCGAATGTGTCATAGCCTGCCTCGGCAAGGCGGCGCGACAGTACTTCCCCCACTCCTTTAAGCTGTTTCAGTTCGTTAAGCTTCTTCTTCATGGCGCTCTCCCCTGGTTTTGTCCTATGTGTCTTGTCCCCTAAGCCTCATGATGTTAGTTCGTGAAAGGAATTCTATTAATCCGAATTGTTACAATCATCCATATTAATTTTTAGCAAATATATCTGAATTTGCAAGGATAATTGATCAATAAAAGGTCATCGCCTAAAAAATTCACACATCTGTAACATTTGCTTCAGGTATAATTCACGAATCGACTGTTTCAATTCAGACTTCATGGGGCCTGCTGGCGGGTTTGTGCCAGGTAGGCGCGAACTGGACAGTGGCGTTGGCCGAAAGGGGGGTCGGTTGGACGTTGCCGAAGTCGTCGGTGGAATGCAAATTTCTCCAACAAAGCGCTCCCAATAGCTAAGGATTATTACATAATTTGTTGCTCTGCTTCCTGATTTCATGGCGCCGACGTGTGTGCGGCAGGGTATTAGTGAGCGGCCTTCCCCGGTTCCGGTTCGCCGAAGTTCATGGTCGCCTTGGCCCGCTCGATCGCTTCCATCTCCTTGAATCGCTCGCCTAGCCAGAAATGGATGTTGCGGGCCGATTCGTAGTTGAGGATAATCCCTGTGTCGATGAAACGCACCAGGCTGTTTTTCAAGTCCTCCGGCTCTTCGGAGGTCGGGTTGCCGATGGTGCCGTTGGGGTTGATCTCGTGGCTGATGGTGTTGGGTAGCGGCGGCCGCTCCAGGTAGAAGTTCGCGACCAGTTCACCCCGGGGTGAGATCCCGCCGTGGGCGCCGTTGACATAGACAGGGTTGTACCCGTAATTGAAGATGTACTTGAAGATGATTTCAGACTTCTTGTCGGACACGTCTGTTCCTCCTTGGGTATTGAAATAGAGGGATTTTACCCCCGGGCAATGTACTGGTTGTCAAAGTCTATGAGCCAGCTCTTAAATTGATTTGCCTTGGAAATGAAAGTTTAGTATCTGCATATTACAACCTATATGTTGTATTTTTATGAAAGAGGAGGGACAATCCGGTTACGAATGGAATTTGCCATGGGACCTGAAAGGAATGAACTATGTTCATCGCCAGAGACAAGAATAACGACCTTTACCTGTTCGCTGAGGCTCCCATAAAAGGTAATGAGTGCTGGTGGGCTGAATCCGGCGGTATCGACGGCACCTATCTTCGCCTGGATAAATCCCTTTACCCAGAAGTCACCTGGGATTCCGATCCGCTACCTGTCCGACTGGCGTTACAGAAACCCTGAGACTCCCCCATGCTAACTTTCCCCTGGACAGTTTCCATTTCACATCGAACGGGAATATTCCCGTACCTTGCGATGGGTTTGGCGAAAGATAATCAAGATTAAAAAAAACAAAAGCCCTCTACAAAGATTCTTCCGTAGCGGGCTTTCCGGTCCCTCCAAAGAGGTCAGCAAAGTAACCGGATTAAGATTCCACTGTTCCTTCAGTTCAATTGCGGCGGAGTATAACGTGGAATTATTTCGATTACTTTAAGATACAATTAAAATTTAGAGTATAATTTAATCAGTCTATTCCTTTTAAGTTAATGTAATATTGTGCTTTCTTCTGCCATACGTTACGGTTTGATTTCAGTCAGATACAAGTTCGGGAGTCTATTATGGTCAGAGAAAAAAGTGGGGTTCCTGAGAACCCCCATAGACAGGGCTTACTTTCCGTTTTTTCTTCTGATCCCGATAAGGCCCACCAGGCCTGAAACCAGCAGCCAGGCGGCGGGGATAGGGGTTACGGTGTCGGGAACCACCACGTTGTTCCCGAAAACGCCTAACGTCCCGCTGTAGGCATAGGTCCCCCCGTTGGAATTGCCATCCTTGGCATAAAAGTTCCCCAACATCGGAGCCCTGTCGGTGACTATTGTCCAACTGAAACTGGTACCCGATGTATCCCATTTGATGCCGTATAACGGGGCCGGAATCCCTAAATTGCTGTTCCCCTGTCCGTCCCATGTGTCAAGTTGTCCATTTGCAGTTGTTCCGGGCAACATGTCGGCGGTAGTGAAATTGGACGACGTCTGGATGATGACGTGACTGATGTTTTTTGCATCGCTGCGGAGGGTAAAGGTATAATCGTATTCGAAACTGCCATCCGTTCTCTGAAACACATTCCATGAAAGGGTTGTTGCCGGGTCGGTCCACTTATCATCGAATGCGTAAAGACCGTTGTTGTAGGTAATGCTTCCCGACCCCGTCAGGGCGCCCCATGAATTCGTGACGATGCCCAGCAGAAAAACAATGACGAATATCGGGACGATACTTTTGAAATGTTTCATGATCCTGTTCCTCCTTTCGGAACGGAACGATTTTTTGTGTTAGAAAAGGGGACTGTCTCTTTTCCATTCTACGAATCTGCGTGCTGCTGCCGACTATCTTTCCTAGAAGTGTCTAAAGCCTGCCGCGGCGAAATCGCCATTATAGTTGATGACCGCCCAGACAGTGTGTGTTCTCAGGTCAATCCCGTAGGTGCCGAGTTCATAGCCGGATTTGTATGGGCCGAGCACGAATTTCTTGGCGCCGCCGAAGTTCTTGTCTACGGCGTTAACCCAGTGGCCGTTCTCATCTCTGCTGACCAGGCCCAGAAGGCCCTTTGTGAGTTGTATCGGGAGTAATCTGTGGTGGTCGTAGCTCAGTGAGAGTGCATACGTGTCGGTCTGATCACTCCCCAGGTCAGCCATGCCCCACATGGTGAGGATATCGCTTGCGGGATCAAGATCGGGGCTTCTCTTGTGGTCAGAACACTTTTCATGCCAACGGTCTATCTCGGTCCAGCCGGTGTTTACGGCCTTGCTGGTTGGCTTGCCGTAGTTGGTTGCCGCGGTGCTGTTGTTGGTGCCGGAGAGGATGGCCATGGAAGTGCCGAGGAACCCATGTTCCATGGTAGCGGCGACGGTGGTGTCGTCGGTCATGGCATAAGAACCACTTTGAGCAACAAGATTCTCTTTACCGTTCAGGCTGTAGCCCGTGGTGGATCGCTTGATGAAGGTAAGACTCGGAGTGACATTCTTGGGAAAATTTGTAAGGTCGGTCGTCCCCATGGGATAGTTGGCGTCCGACTGCCAGCCGCCGTGGTTGTCGGCGAAGTAATCGATGGTTACGCGCGGGCCGTCCACGTTGAAGATATAGTATCCGATCCGCTGCAGGTCCTGTTCGACAGGCATGTCGTTGGCAGAGACCGGGTTGCCGGGAGTATAGAACTTGGAGCTGTCGGACGCGCAGATTAGCTGGTGGACCTTGCTCTGCTGATCGTGACTGGTGACTACTGAGTTGTAGTGATGATGGTCATGACCGGAAATCATGTATTTGACTTTATTCGCCTGAAGCAATCCGAGGAAGGTGTCCTCGGCGGCCTGCTTGGCCCCAACTGTGAGCCCTGGGGTGTTGGTAATCACCGTGCTTGGATCGAGCCCAAAGCCGTCACCGGGATCGATGTTCTTGCCAGTGCTGTCTGTAGCCTGGCCACCGAACATGTTGTCCTTGTGGTTCCCACCCAGGATGTTCTTGTGGGTAAAGGCAAACGCATGGGTGTTGGCGGGGCGGCCGGAAAGGGTGCTGCTGATCCAGGCCTGCTGCTCGGGAATGATGTGGCTGGTGTAGTAGTCGGGAGACTGGAACTGGTCAAGCATCATGAAGGTCGCGTTGTTATACTGGAAGGAATATGAGACACTGTGGTTGGCTGTATTGGCGGCGGTTGGGTAAGAAAAGTCGGTGCCGATGGTGAAGGTCGAGCCGGTGATCGAAGCGGGAGGATTGACCGCCAGGACAGCCGCCGGGATCAAACTGCTGGTGATGTCGGACGGAGTGGCATTGTTCATGCCATTTGACAACTGCGGG
The DNA here is from genome assembly GCA_041484725.1 of Geobacteraceae bacterium. GTDB lineage: Bacteria > Desulfobacterota > Desulfuromonadia > Geobacterales > Geobacteraceae > JBGQDJ01. Next base: position 3,949 of record JBGPID010000008.1, read on the forward strand.
TAGGCGTGCCAGTAATCAGCGTCGGAGGTCAAATAGGTGCCGTTGGCCGCTTCGTGGTTGCCGCGGATGGGGAAGAAGCCGATGCCCGCACTATAGAGGTCTTGGGAATAAAGCGCCCGGGTGTAGTCGTTGACCTGGCTTCCCGTATCAACCATGTCGCCCATGGCAATGACGAATTTCAAATCATGCGTGCAGTTATTGATGTTGATGAACTGCTGGTTAACCTGTTTGATTATGCTCGCGGGTATGGTATTGGGGTTCTGGTTGGCCGGATCGGCGGTGGTCCATTGGGTGTCGGATATGATGCCGAATTTCCAGGGGTCAGCCGATGCCGATGCGGCCATCAGCATCGTGAGGAGCAATGCCGCCATTGTCTTACGCAAAGTTATACTTTTCATTGACTATTCTCCTTTTCTCCCTTTTGTTTTCTGTTTTCCTGTTTACGGAATGTTCATTCATTGAGCCGAACGTTTTCTTGGGTCAATGACAGATCTTCCCTCTATTCCGCAACCGCACAGGTTAAAGACATGACCGCAAGGGCCGTATGTTTTGATCAGGGGGGGAAATTGACTGCCAAGACCTTCTCTCTTGTTCTCCGCACACCTCCTTTCAACGAGATAGTGAATTCCTTCTATAACAAAAAAACCGGGGGCTCTTTCCTGAAAGAAAGGCAACCCGGCTGTCCGCTTGGGACCCGTGGCTTTCCGTCCCCACCTTGCGATGGGTTTGGCGAAAAAAATTATGGTTGTTAAAAGACAAAAGCCCGCTCAGAAGATTCTTCCGTAGCGGGCTTTCCGGTCCCTCCAAGAGGTCGGCAAAGTAACCGAATTAAGATTCAACTATTCCTTCAATTCTAATTGCGACGGAGTATAGCGTGAAATTATTTCGATCATATTAAGAAACTATAAAAATTTGGGAAATATTCCTTGCCGGGCGATTTTTTCTACGCGCTACAGGGTGACAACCTTTCCCATGAAAAGGATCAATCCGGTCTGCCGGTCGCGGATCAGGAAAATAAAGGGATTAGCGACTGTCAGCGGCAACGCTGATCCGGGGAAAATTGTTGTTTTTATAATAACACCAGTTGCGGCAGCGGCTTCTGTTCCTTTCTCGCTGACGCTGATGAAGGCCTTTTGGACAACAGCGTCTATAGCCAGGTCGCGGCTTCCGTCAATGCCGGAAAAATCTGCTTTTGACGGATCAAAAGCATCGGTCATGCCGAGTGTCTTTAAGGTCGATCCCATGTCCGGGCCTGTGTTGAAGGTAAATTTCGGCAAGGCAAGAGCAATGTGGCGATCGGCCAGGAGAGTGGTGATATCTCTCAGCTTGGTTGGGGTGAGAGTGGACAGAAACGCGTCAAAGGTTCCATGCGCGGGCATAAGCACAAGCATCGACAGTTTGCCATCCACATAAGGGATATCAACCGCCTGACAATCGGAGCTTTGCGCATATGGCAACGTTAGCGTCTGGTGCATGAACGGCACGTTCGAAGGCAAACCGTCACGCCCGATGAAGGGCTGATCCTGTGTGTTTTCCGGCGAGAACTGAGATGCCCAGTTTGCCTTGAACCATATGGCATTAGTCAGGACTAACCGGGAAGCGGCAGAGACGGAACCTCTCGGGAGCATATCCTGTATCCGGCTGTTCGTCTGTGCTTCGATCCAGGAATTAATGCTTATCCGCGACTCTTCCGTGGCATGGATAAAGTCGAGCAGGTGGAGACCGGTACCGTAATTCAGGGCAATGGTATCCAGATAGGCCGGGAGAATAGGAAAACCCTCCTGTGCCCAGAGAGCGTTGACGATATTGAGTTGCGGTAATTGATCGGCATTTCCCTGCACGGCACCGGATGTCTCGGTTGCAAGAAGAAGGTCGAGTTTGTTGAACGCAGGGTTGAGACGATCCTGGGGAAGCGTAAAAGAGAGGGCTTCTTCGATTCCGCTTAATGTGGTCCCGTTTGCCCCGGCCGCTGCCTGGGCAAGTGCCTGAGTGATGCTGTAGGGAGAGAATACCGTATTGGTTCCGTTGCCCGGGTCGAGCAGGGGAAAGGCCTTAAGTGCAAAATCGGTGTTGCCATCCACCACTGCAGCAAAATCCGTGTCACTGACCTGCGGGTTGGTGTCACGGGCAACTGTGGACTTTGCAATGACGCCGGCATTTGTCGCTCCACTTTTTTCGGAATTACCACCGCAGCCGGCTGCAATGCAGATTAAGAATAAGGCAAAGAATCGAATACAAAAACAAGATATGTTACGCAATGGGAACCTCCTTTTTTGAATGCCAACATCCCGAATTGTAACCCGCCCTCATTTTCGCTTTTTCATGTGACGAATAATCCGTGTCAAAATTTAGATGTGGTCTTATGCCCTGTCCAACTGATTATTCGAAAGGCATCCAACATAAAATTTTAACAGCCGTGAAAATGCAAAGTTAAGGACTGTAAACATCGTATGTCGAAAATTCTGTTTTAACAGGATCCCTTACCGTGGCAATTGCAGATTTACTACTGCATGGGATCGGGCGAAGCGAACTGTATGCCAATTGGTTGAGATTCCGGAACACAAAAGAGCAGTTTCCCGTATCGGTCTATGTTGTGATCGTCACCGTCTGCCTCTACCAAGCCACGGATGACTCGCGTCCTTGCGTATGCACAGGCGTTATAGTTGGCAAAAGGCAGCTGTACGGATATTTGCGGGATAAGACATATTAACAGCTGCCTCCCCTTTTGGGTGGGGATAGGCAATATATCTGTCGCCCCTACAGTTGTACAAAACATCGAGATTGCCAATAATGTGAGTAGTGTTTTCATTCCTTTCTCCTTTCGATTGTTGATTTCAACCATAACCGACTCCTAACTCGGCAAGACCGGCCCATAAAACATGGCTGGTCAACCTCATTCCCGTTGAACAGCTGGTACGGGAATTTTGCAGCTCACTGGTAACTGGCTGCTGCTCATGTAGCTACTCCAACTCTTTCACCTCCTTCAATATGGCTTCCGGGGTGATCTGGCCGTTGCCGGCCAGGGTCCTTATCCTGTTGGTTTTCGCGTTCCGGATGACCAGCATTGGCGTTGAGGTGACCTTGAACTCCTCGGCGAGTTTCTGGAAATCTACCATCTGCTGGGTTACATCCAGGAAACTCAGCTGTTTGTATGTAACGTGCAAAGGGGTTATGACGGCCTTGATCTCTTCATAGGAGGGGTTTTTCGTCCTCTGTGCGACGCTGAAAAGCGCCTTGCGCAGTTGCAGGTATTTCGTCTTCTCATTTACCGCAAAGGAGAGGTCGTACGGCACGAAATTCAAAGAGTCCTGATGGATGATCCTGTCGACGAACAGTATCCTCGCCTTCTTTGACAGTGAAGGGTATACGGATTCCATCACCCCGTCCACCCCGGCGCAGATCGGGCAAAGCCAGTCGGAAAAGAAGTAGACCTCCAGCCGGCTATCCTGCTTCCCCAAATAGAGGTTAAGCTGACTTGCCGAGGCTTCCTCCTTGGCGATACCCGAAAATGTCAGGGCAAAACCGACCATGGCGGTGACGAACAAGAGCAGCGGTTTGCCTAATGTCTTCAGATTCAGCCGGTATTTCTCAGTACGGAACAAGAGGTGTCCGCCGATCTGGCCAAACGCCAGGATATAGACGATGGCCGCGGCCGCGAGACAGAGCGGGCACCAGGCGCCTATGACGTTTTTCTGGAACAGTATCATGTTGATCTCGGCGCCGGACGCCCCTGCTAGGAGTAGGTTGAACAAAAGAGGGGCGCCGGGAAACCGGTTTATAAGTGAAACGAGCAGGCCGGCAAGGATGAAGAAGGCGATGCCGGGCGGTGCAAAGGAAAAGCCGAGCAGGCGGTACTTGTGGGCCTCGGTGCAGCCGCCGAAGGTGCATATATCGGTGCCGGAGAGGACAGAGACGGCGAGCCCGCCCGTTATCAGGAGAAGAACGAAGAGACGATAGCGATTCCCCATGGAATACTCGAACAAGGTCATTGTTCCGCCAGTTTGTAACCGAAGCCCCGCACCGTTTTTATCAGATCGCCGGCCACCCCCAGTTTGGCGCGGAGTTTGGTTATATAGGTATTTACCGTGCGCGTGTCACCGGTATAGGTATAACCCCAGACGATCCGCAGCAGGTCTTCCCTGCTGTGCACCTTCCCCAGTTTTTCGGCAAGGGTGATGAAAAGATTGTATTCTATGGGGGTGAGCTCTATTTCTTCATCGCCGATATTAATAAGATGCCGGTCGGTATCTATTGTGAGAGGGCCGATCTTGTTGACCTTGCCGTCAACCCTTGGCAAGGAAGTACGCTGCAGCACCGCCTTGATCCGGAGCAGCAGAATCCTGGTGGAAAACGGTTTTGCCATATAGTCGTCCGCCCCTATCTCGAAGCCGACCACCTGGTCGATTTCCTCGCTTTTGGCCGTCAGCATTATGACCGGAATAACGGCGGTTTTCGGGTCCTGCCTGAGAATCCTGCATACATCCATTCCCAGCATGCCGGGGAGCATCAAGTCGAGCAGGACCAGGTCGGGAGAGCACTTGCGGGCGGTCTCCAATCCGGATATCCCATCCAGAGCGATTATAGGGTGATAGCCTTCGTTCTTCAGGTTGAAAGCGAGCAGCTCCGCCAGGTCCCTTTCATCTTCGATAATCAGGATAGTTTTTGCGCTCATGGTAACACCTCACCTTTCGGGCAGTCTCCAACATACGGATCATCTCTGTTATGGCGCCATTGTCTGCGCTTCCAGCGGCTTGATCACCCTCTCCTCATGTCCCGGATATCCCTGTATCCAGCACCCGCAGATATAGCACAAGACCCCGAATGCGGTCCCGGTCTGAGTCGCGAGCTGTTGATCAACAATTCCAATTTTCGCCTTGCATTTCGGGCATGCCACGGATTTTCACCATCCTTTCCCTATTCATAAAATCTGTTATTTAGTTTTTTCAGGTTGCCTGATCTTTCCGAGTGAATATAAGCGGTTCCGTATGTGGAGTTGGAGAGAGTTTAATCCATTATGCGAATTGCCTGACTTGCTTGACGTGCGATTTATAGCAGATGAATGTTGTCGTCAGGTTACTTCTTTTTAAAGATTGCGTTACATTTCTCCAGCTTCAATTTAAGTCTGGATAGCCGGATGGATAAGATATATCCTAGGAAAAGAAGTTGACTCACACAAAGGCACGAAGACACAAAGAAATTATTTTATTGCCGAGTTAGAACCATTAACCAAAGTGGTGCGCTTGTATCTTGAATTCACCTAGCCTTTTGTTTTACTTAGTGATCTTTGTGGCTTTGTGTGATATCCGCAGTTTTTGGATTTATATGCTTCCAAATTCCGATAAACGCGTTTATAATCCGGCATGCATACTATCTCAATAGCTCTCAGAGGAAGAGCATCATTCACCGGATCACCGCCAACATGATCTATTTACCAAACAAAAAAATATTTACCTCAAATATTATTATTGGCGCATCAATTGCGTTATTCATCTATTTTCTCAAGCAGAGTTTATTGCTTGAACATATGCTGGCCAATATCATCATATTTCTGTTGAGGATCCATTTCACTCTGATAAGGAACCGATTTTATTATGCTCCATCAACAATAAATTTAATAAGCGATCTGATAATTATTATAATTGCGGCCTATCTCTGGACCTGTTTCAAAACCTCGAAGTTCAGGTTATTGAGTAACATACTCCTGGCAATTCTGTTGATCCCCGTGTCATTATTCATTTATAACAGATACAGTGTGATATTGACCTCGTTTCTGATAGTGTGCGGTATAATAATCGTTATAGCAATAGAAGCCGTAGTGGATCATATGTCGAGGCTTTTTCATCTAAAAATCCTTGAAGAGAAGCAGGAGGCCGAGTTCAGCATCCTGAGACACCTGAACCATAATGTGAAACCCAACATCCAGATTGTAAAATCACCGCTTAATGCCGTCATCGACTTCCTGGAGGAAAACAGGATGTCGGGGAAGGTCCTGGCAAAACGTCTTGACGGATCCGAGGAAACCGTGGGCGAGGCCTTGCAGAAAGCGGTAACCGGCCTGAACCAGATCAGTGATATTCTCGACCACACCAGAAAACTGGTGACCCAGCAAATCGACAAGGAAGATTACCGGGAATACAGGATCTTCGGGATTTTCGAAGAGGAAGTCATCCCCCTCTATTCCGGGAAGATGAAGATCAATCTTTCCGGTGATGAACAGCTGACGGTCAGTTTGCACAAGGAATCGTTCGTCGAGGCGATCAATAATCTCATCAGAAACGCCGAGGTTCATGCCTTCCCCGAATCCCTCCAGGGGGCAGAGTTGAATTTTGTCATACGGGAGATGCGGAAAAAAATAATCATCGACTACACGAACAACGGGAAACCCTTTCCGGAGAACCTGGATGCCGGGGATTTCCTCTCTTTCGGCAGGAAAAGCAAGGAAAGCCCGGGAGAAGGGCTCGGCGGGGCCTGGGTCGGCAAGGTCATTGAGGCCCACCACGGGACATTCGAGATTATACGCGATGAAAATCCGCTCCATTTCAGGATCACCCTGCCGAAAAAGTAAACAACAGACTGAAGGCTGAAGGCTGAAGGAATAAACCGTCAGCTTTTTGCCGTAAGATTGATACCTTCAGCCTTCAGCCTAATAACCTGAGGTAATTTATGACGACTCCCAGTTCAATACCATTGACCATGCTGATCATCGACGATTCCACCCCTTATGTGGAATCCCTCTACCGCGATGCCCAGCGCTTCGACATCCGCCTGCTCCATGCACGGAGCCTGGAAGAGGGGAAAGAGCTGTTTGACGGGAAAGGAAGAATGGCTGCCGGCCTCATCCTGGATGTGAAGTGCCTGAAGGAGAAGAGGCAGGAAGTTCCAGACAACAGCTTCCTCATCGCCGCCCTCAAATATTTCAATGATAAGGCCCCCCATCTCCCGACCGTTGTCCTGACCGGCGAGACCGACCAGTACAGGAACCTGAAGGAGCTCTATGCCGGCACCATCCGGATCTATTCGAAGGGGCGCGATGAACTGGAGATGCTCTCCTTCCTGATCGCTGAGGCCCAGGACCTTGAATGGATAAAAATTATCGGACATTACCGGGATGTCTTCGACGGTTTGACCGATTATCTGGGTGCGGAGGCGGAACAGGAACTGGTGAGCTGCTTGCGGACCATGCAGAGCGATGATCCCATTGTCATCAAAAACAATCTCATCTGCCTGCGCCGCGTCCAGGAAAAAATCTATATCGCGTTGAACAAGGCGGACAATACTCTCGTCCCGTCCCAGTACGTGGATGGGGAAATAAACGTCATCTCCTGCTACAAAGGTCTTTCCGAAAAAGGTCACGTTGAACGATACAAGATAATCGACCGGTTCGCCGAACTGGTGTACAAGGTAACCAGTGACAGCGGTGCGCACACCCCCCACGAGAACCCCAAATACCCCCCCACTAAATACACGATGCAGGCGGTCACATTCGCCCTGCTCGACCTGTTGCTCTGGTTCAAGCAGATGATGAAAGAGAAAAGATAATAACTCCCCCCAGCCCCCTCTTATCTTTAGAGGGGGAGCCTTGCTCCTCCCCTTGGTTTAAGGGGAGGCCGGGAGGGGTTACCGTTTCATGGATCGCGCTTGGTTTTGTCGCCGTTATGGAAGAGCCGTGAATTTATCGGGGACTATAGTGAGACCCTTCAGCTTCTGGTTGTTATAGATGTCGGCAAACATTCTGGATGAGGTTATTGAAAAGGAGTTTGGGGTTGTTGCAGCCATGAGTGAAGGAGAGGATACAATGCATCTGATCTTGATGAAATTTCCGACGCCGAAACCGGCCGGCGATGACATGGAAACGGTCAGGATATTGTTCGTGGTGGAGAGCGTCGGGGCAGGATAGACGTTTGCCCCTGCCGCCGCTCCGGTCGGGACGGCGGTGTTCACCCCTGAGGTCAGCCCACCGGGATCAGTTGGATCAATTTCGACAGTGATCCCCAAAGGGAGTTGTACGGAAAAGGAAACGTTCTTGATCAGTGTCCCGTGCGGCAGTTTGCCCCGGACTTTCAATGTCAATTCCACGTTGCCGGGGGTTACATAAGTTTTCTGTGCCGGTAAATTATTCAGTGCACTGGATGTCATATTGCCGAACGATCCGGTGAATATCGTGGTGGGTGGTGTGGTTTGGGTGTATGTTATGTTGACATTCCCCGCCCCGTTGGAAACGCTAAACGAAACATCATCGAAAAGCCCGTCAAGCCCCTGATTATTGACCTGGTAGGGGCCTGCCAGGGGATCGGCGGTATCCGCATGGTAGAGCAACAACAGGGGTCGCAGCGATTGCATCATATGCAAGACCGTGCCGGGTAAGGCGACGGAAACAGCATTCATTTCGGAGGCAGTATGGCTGGCATACAGATCCGCCAGGCTCGTATTTCCCGCCACAACGGCCAAAGCGAGATTGGAGAGCGGATTGATGTTGGCGATACCGGGCGCCCTGGCGAATGAGTAATACAAGGGATTTCCCGCGGCATCGACGGCCCTCAGGATGAACGGCGCATTCATGCCGGTGGTATTGATTGAAAACGAACCGTCCTGGTTGATCGTAGAGTTCGATGAATAGATTTTAAGTACTGATGAATCGCACAGGTGGACTTTGCCGGCCAGGGGCGCGCCGGCGGCGGCGATCCCTGCGACGGCGGTTGTTTGCACAGCGGCCGGGGAAGAAGAGCTGCCGCTTCCGCCGCTTCCACAGGCAGACAATAGAAAGAATGCCAGAAGAAGCAGGGGAAATGCGCCGGGAAAACGTTTAATCCCAGATGAATTTTTCATTGAATTACCCTTATAACGGCATTTCCCCGCGCAAAGGCGCAAAGGGCGCAAAGAAATTCTAAATACGGGGTCGTGGATCGGGAAACACATCCCTGACCCCTTGCCCCTCACCCCTGCCTAGTTTCCTTTGCGTTCTTGGCGAGCTTCGCGCGAAACCGCTTATTCTGGATTATCCCCTATTTCGCGGAGAAAGCCAGGCGCAGGCCGAAGCAGACGCCGCTGGCGTCGGGCGCCACGTAATCGCGGTAGGAGGCGCGCAGGAAGCCGATGCCGGTCCGGGCCGAGCCGCCTTTAAGGATCCTGTTTAGCCCGAAGGGGTCCCCCTTCGGGTTTTTGTGGGGGCTTTGCCGGTAATAATCACGGTCGTAGCGATCCTGCACCCATTCCCAGACATTGCCGCTCATATCATAAATCCCTAGCCCGTTCGGTTTTTTCTTCCCGACGGGATGGGTGCTGGTGTTCGAATTTCCTTCATGCCAGGCGTAGTCGTCAAGGTTCCGCTCGTCACCGGTTCCGGCGAACTTCATCCTTTTGCCGCCGCCCCTGGCGGCATATTCCCACTCCGCCTCGGTCGGCAGCCGCCACTTTAGGCCGGTCAATCTGCTCAACCTGCGGGTAAACTCCCGGGCGTCATCCCAGCTCACATTTTCCACCGGGTAATTCCCCCCTTTTTTGGACTGCGATGGATTGTTCCCCATCACCTTTTCCCACTGCTCCTGGGTCACCTCGAATTTCCCCATATAGAAGTCGTCCAGGCAGACCTGGTGGGCGGGCTTTTCATCGATCCCGCCGTCGCCGAAGGTGTCCCCCATCTCGAAACATCCCCCCTTAACGAAGACGATGGGGACCGCGGGTATTTTGTCCGCAGCGGCAACGGGGGAGGCGGCAAGGGTGATCAGTGAAAGTAAGGCAATGAGGGGGGCGTGAAACAACAGCTTCCGGGAATTATTTTTGTTGTTCATCCGTTATTCCAGGCCCGTTTCCTCAGCGCCAGGAGCGCGGCCAGGCCCGAACCGGTGAGTAAAAAAGGAAGTGGCAGTGGGACAGTCGGTGGTACAGGTACAATGCTTTTGGTTTGAAGCACACTCTGGCCGGATGATGCGGCCTGCATCGGGGTAATGTTTGCTTCACCGACCACTGCGCCGCTTCCCACGAAATGCCCTTGGACGACGGTCGCCAGCCCCGCGTCAGGGAACACGAAACGGTCCCCGCCAAGGGCGGCGACAAATGCCGCCGAGCGGGAAATTTCCGTCATTTTTCCCTTGTCGTCGCTCCCCGACCGGCTGTAATAGGAGTCCATGGGGGAACCCGCCCTGGTGAATGCGGAATAGAGGGTGGTTTCCGAAATGGGGGGGACGATGGCGATTGACGGATTGTAAATCTTTTCCGAGGATGGATCAGATAAACCGGTCCCGGCGAACCTGTCGAGAAGAGAGTTGATTCCGGCCTCCCCGCTCCCTTTCCCCGGCGCAGCCAGGGGATGCCCCGGCGTTTCCTCTCCCGCGGCGGCTGTTTCCGACAGCCCCGCCCAGGCAGGACCGGCAAGAGAGCATACGAGCAGAGACGTTGCGATAATGCCGATTTTACAGTTCATTGCCGACCTCCAGTGTTCAGGGTTCACCCTTATTCCATATATCATAGGAATGTTACAACGAGTTTGCGGCGCTATTAAAAATAGAACATGAGCGGAGGCCTGTGACAGGAAAAGTTCAAACGATAATTTCACTGTAACATGGCTGTCAAGTTGCCGTGGTACCGTATCTGTTCAAATAGTCACCTAACATCGAGCATTCAGGGCATTTATGAACAACTCTTCCGCAAAGTCTCTACCGGCCATGAAAAGTGACTTGTCGCCCATAAGCCCTCTCCGTTTCCTTGGAATCTGTACGCTGTTTCTGGTCCTGGCCAACTGGCTGCCGGATTCCGTTTTTTCTCCGCTCAATCGCGCAACGGCTTCTCTGTCGGGGGAATGCCTCGCTCTTTTCGGCAAAAAGGCCGTGGTTGCCGGCGACATGGTTTCTTTAAACGGCTTCCGGGTGCTGATAGTCACCGAATGCACGGCCCTCTATAGTGTCATGCTCTTCAGCGCGCTTCTGCTGGCTGCGCCGGCTACCCTGAAGGCACGCCTTGCCGGACTGGCAGCGGGCGCCGCTTTACTAGGCAGCGTCAACATTCTCCGGATAGCCGCCGTCGTTGCCGTAGGCAGCGTCAATCCCGCGCTGTTTGAAATCGTCCATGTCTACCTGGGACAGGTCGTCATGATGCTCACGGTGGTCGCCGCCGCCCTGGTCTGGCTCCGCTTGAGCGCCCCCGCCGCGGACCCTTTCCCTTTCGTCCTTCGCGCCGGAGTTCTGGCTTCCGTCCTGTTTCTCCCCTGGCTGGCGGTCAACAGGTTCTACGTCGCACTGCTCGACAAGCTGGTCGTATTCATTTTTGCCATATTTCATCCCGGGTATCTTCTCACCATTCCACGGCCGTTCTTTATCTACAATCATACCTTCGAGGCGCCGCTCTATCTCTCCCTGATCTTCGCCAGCCGCACCGTCGGGATGCGGCGCAAGGTTGTCGGCGCTGTTGCCGGGCTCCTTATCATTGCCGGGTGGCACACCCTGAACAGGGTGACCCATGTGATCTGGACGGCCTATGACGTGGAGGGAATCCTGCCGTTCCATATGCTTTTTTATCTCCTTGGCCAGTACCTGCTTCCGTTTTTTCTCTGGCTTCTGGTCACATCCCCTCCTCTCGGCCTGATGAAAGGGCTCGGCGGGAAGGCGTCGCGGCTCATTCCGCTGTTGCTGGTAGCTCTATTTTTCGCAGCCTGGCCGGCCGGGGCCCGGGGAGAAGCTGAGGTGGTCATCCAGCCTGACGCTAACAACGGGTTTACCATGCGTGCCGAGGGGCTGAAAGATATTTCTGGCGGCGAAATCCGCCTCGATTACATGACTTACGGCCAGACGGCCCCCAATGTAACCGTGATCGGACTCGGCGCCCAGGCGGGCCTGCTGGCGACTACCGATTCGCCGGGGACCATAGTTTTCACCTTCACCAGCCGCAAGCCTCTCAACGGCGGCGGCATGCTGGCAAGGCTGATGCTGACCGGCCAGGACGGAGACAGCGGACAAATCCTCTCCCTATCCGCGCTGCTGAGGAACGACAAGGGAGTTGAGGAGAGCGCCCGGACATCCTTCACAAATCCTCCCGACAACCAGCAGAAATCTCCCCCACCGGCCGCAACCCCCAAAACCTGGCCGCGTGACAGGTCATCCATCGGACAGGGTGTCCCCGGCGCCGTCAATCCTGTGCAGGAAATAATTTCGACGGCCCCCTTGACTCCCCAGCAGCGCCCCCCGGCCGGGCCTGTTCCTTTCCGCCGCCTGGAGTCCGTTCTCGACCGTTTCCACGGCTATGCCGGGAAGATGACCCAGGAAACCATTGACCGCCTCTTCGCCCCGATAGGCGCCGGCGAGTTTCTCCAGGAACCGGCGGTGCTCATCGCCGACGGCCTGGAGGAGGCGCGCCTGACCTTTCGTCCGACCGGCGACGGGGAGGAGATCACCTGTTTCATCATCACTGGGGGGCACTGCACCGCCTTGCGCAAAGGTGAGACCGCCGGCGAATGGATACTCCACCTGGTGCCAGAACGCGGGGCGCTTTCGACCAGCGTTGCCGTACAGACAGCGCAGGGCACGGCGGAGTATCCCTTGACCGTGGCGCCGCCCATGTCACTGTACCGTCCCGCTACGGACAGGGAGGACCTTCCCTATCTCCGTGAATTTGTAAGAATTGCCAACGAGCGCGCCCATCCGAGTCATTTGGGGGAAACAGTAACAGAGGGGAACTGCAACCGATGATCCGGCGCCTACTGTACGGCATCCTGCTTGCCCAGCCGGTTCTGGCCGGCAATTGTTTCGCGACCTCCATCGTCGCCATCAGGTCGCCCGATTCGGTGGCCATTGCGGCCGACAGCATGTTGACCATAAGACACGGCGCCGATAAGGATACGACAAGGTCCGAATGCAAGATCTTTCACTCCGGAAACATATTTTTTTCCTTCGCCGGTTTTTACAAGGACCCGGGAAGAGGCTTCGACATAGTTGCCATTGTTTCGGATGCACTCGGGCAGGGTGTATCGTTCGGCGTTGCGGCGGACAAGGCGGCAGTGGTGGTGGTTGACGCCATGAAAGACGAAGTACGGCGGATCAGGACCGAAGCGCCGGCTTTATACGTCAAGTATTTTGAGGCCAAAACCGGCCCTTTACTGCAAATCCTTTTCGCCGCATACGAGGATGGCGTTCCCAGGGTAGCTGTTTACGATATAAAGAAAACAGCCGGCCCGACCGCCGATATTGCGCTGGGTTATGACCGGAATACTTGTCCCGGCAACTGCAATGTTAAGGATACGGTTGCATATTTCCTGACGGATATGCGCCCCATCGAAGAGTACATGAAAAGAGAAAAACTGAAGAGCATGCCTCCTGAGAAGACACCCAGGTTTCTCGTCGACCTCGTAATAAATGCCCGCACCCCGGATACGGGCCCGCCCGTGGACGTGCTCCGCATCGACGGGAAGGGCGCCGCCTGGGTGGAACACAAGGCGGAATGCCCCGATATATCAATGCAGGATCAATAGTATCCGGTAACGCTTAAATCGACGTAACTACTCATTTCTTTAAGACTATAACCTTCTCCCTCGCCTCTTTTATAACCCCTCTTTATTCAGGTCATCAGGCCGACTCCACCCATTCCTCGATTTTTTCGCTTATCTGGTCCCGTATTATCCGGGCCCCCCGTAGTATTTCCTCATCCGTACCGGTCAGCGCGCTGGGGTCTTCAAAACTCCAGTGGATTCTTTTTACAGGGCCGGGGAAGATCGGGCACCTCTCGGCGCTGGCGCCGTCGCAGACCGTTATGACGTAGCTGAACAATGTCCCCCTCTTGATAAAATCGAAGATATGCTTTGGCAGGTTCCCGGAAATATCGATTCCGATTTCCTTCATCACCGCGACGGCGTAAGTGTTGAGCTGCCCGGGTTCCAGCCCGGCGCTCAGAGCCTCGAACCTCTCCCCGGCAAGATGGTTGAGAAGCGCCTCCGCCATCTGGCTCCTGGCGCTGTTATGGACGCATATAAAGAGCACTTTCATTTTCTTCATGGTTTCTCCCCCTTTGTCTTCTTGAGATAATACGATATTTACAGCGCGTTGCAAAGCACATAGATTCCAGTCCATTTCTTTACTGAGTATTGAAAGTGCAAAAAAAAGGACCCCCGGGGGGGTCCTTCAGATCTCATGACAGGTAAAGCAGGGATGTAATTACTGGCGGGCAGGATAACCGAGGTCGACGCCACGTTTGAAGACCATGTCCCTGGTTTGTGCCCAGTATGCGGACTTGCTTGTGGGGATGGTGCCGGTCGTGATGTAGGTGAGCATCTGGTTGGCAATAATGTTCTGGGGGCCGTTGGCAGGATTGATGTAGAAGGAGGCGATGGAGTACCAGTCATAGACGCCGTTCTTGATGTTGCTGGCAGAGGGCCACATGCCGTTGTACTTGATCTTCTTCAGGTTTTCCTGGCCAGCGGCTGTACCGCTGATCCCCTTGTCCGCGTCGGCATAACCAACCGCGCCGATGGCGGCGCCGCCGCCGGCAACGGCCGGCCAGACCGTATTGCCGTTGATGCAGGCGAGTTCGGTATCGGTGGTGTCGTTGAAATAGATGACCGGAGGACCGTTAACGGTTGTGGTTTCAACTTGTGCGGTTCCTGCGCCCCAGCCGCTTGTCCCGGCGGTCATGACCATGTTGTCAAAGGCGGCGGCGGTGCCGGAGCCGGCGTGACGGAGGCAGACCATGCTCGGTAACGGTTTGTAGGCAGGCCCGAAGTCGCTCCAGTCAGCGGTCTGGCCGGAGAAGAGCATGGCCACCTGGAGGCGGGAGAGGTTGTTGATGGTCGTGAAATTCACCGTATCGCAGGCGCCGCCGGTGCCGCAGTCGCTGTTGGCGGAGCAGATGTCGCCGATGTTGCCGACGGTGCAATGATGGGCCTGGACCGCGTTGTTGACGAAGAGGCCGAAGGGAACGGCGAAGGTGTCGCCGCCGGCGTTCAACTTGGTCAGCCCGGTGACGTTAAGACCCGGGTGAACGCCGTCGTCCTTGGCATGATTGAAGGCAACCGCTCCTCCGTTCATCGGGCCGTAGATCTGGCCCGCACTCGCCTGGGTGATGCTGCTGGGGTCGAGGTCAAAGGCGCCGACGTGGGCGGTCATGCAGCCGAGGGTGTTGTTGCCGATGTTGAACGACCGCTTGTGGGTATTGTCGCAGGGGTAGTTAACCGCGTCACTGGTCACATAGACGACGGTGGGGTACTGCGAGGCGGTACCGTTAACAGCCATACCCTCGACAGAGGCCTGGCCGGTTACGCGGAATTCGATTGTGCTCGGGGCAAAAGGTGCTACCGTGTCGGTATTGGCAGCGGGGACAAGGGCGGGATTGCAGTTGGTCCCCTTGATGTAGGCGAATTTACCGGTGACTTTCAGGTTGGCGTCGGGCGCGGTGCAGCCGAGCTGGGTGCGGAGGAAATTGGCGGCGCCGGGGGTGGTGCCGCCGGCCCAGTAATCGAACTGGGCGGATGCACCGACGAGGTTAAACTGCAGCGGGGTTGCGTTGGCCATTCCGGCCATGGCCAGGATGGCGGCGCCGGCTGCGAGGGAAGCGACTTTAATCTTCTTCATGGTGTAATCTCCTTGATTTTTGTTTGTATTCATAGATTGTTGTCTGTGCTGCGCTGTCTCATTACCCTCTCTTCTTGCGGCGCAGGCCGACCATGCCGAGGAGGCCCGAGCCCATCAGGTAGATGGCGGCCGGGATCGGCGTGGCGTTGACGGTGGTGGAGCCGTCGGCGTTGGTCAGGATGGTGATGGTGGTGCCATTTTGGGCCGACAGCACGCCTGTCCGTTCGGCGAGGGTACCACCGAAATTGGCGAAGTAGTAGAGGTTCTGGGAGACGGAGCCCGAGGCCAGGGTCGCCAGAGACGCCTCCACGTTTCCTGCGCCAATGGTTATTGCGTTGCCAAAAGAGCCGAACGAGGTCGAAAGGTCAGCTTTTTTGAAATAGGAAGCAGCGTCTCCAGTTGACCGCCCGACGGTGCTGGTAGCCGGTGCCACGGGCGCGGGAGAGTTGTACTGGGTATACAGGGTGTTAGCAACACCAGTAATCAAAGACGTTTTCAAGGTGCCGATGCCCTCGGCGCCGGTGCCGCTCATCCACATTTTTTTGCCGGTAATGTCAACGGCGAAGTAAGCAACGTACAGGTCGGAGGTGGCGAAGGCGGTCCCGGTAATAGTGGTGAAGGCGTTGACCCCGCCGCCGACGTTGCCGCCGCTGGCGAGGAGCGTGTTCACATTACCCAGGTCGGTTGCTGCTTCAACGGTGCCGCCGGTGCGCTGGTAGACCACGCGGATTAATTCCAGGTCGGAAAAGGCGGCGAAGGCGCTGCTGGCGCTGATCATCATCAGGGCGCCGGCGAGAAGGGCGATCATTTTCTTTTTCATTCTTTTTCTCCTGTTCTTCCATTGGTTGGTGTGAAATTGACTCGAATGTTTCCTTAAAATCTGCAACGGTTGTCAATTTCCCCAGGCGGCCCGGCCGTCCACTTTCGCCGAGGCTTCAGCGGACCCGTAGGCTTTGCGTCACACGGTTGCCCGTGTTTTGCCTTTATCTGAAGATCTCCTGAAGGCTTGCGGCCTTCATTACGCTCTCTTACTTCATTTTGTTTATTCAATTGTAATCGATTCTTTACGACACCCCCTTTCCCTTTGAATTGAACTGCTATAACAACGGAAAGCCCGACTCGAACAAGCTCAGATCACCGGCGCGGGAGGGATATTCCACTCACGCTGATGTCGTCAGGCTTTCAAATCGGGCTTTCTGGGGCCTGAGCAAGCTCAGGTCAGCAAGGGACCCTGGTATAAATAAAAGTGTGAAGGGTGAAGAGTGAATGGTGAAAGGTAAATCTTCACTCTATGTTGTTATTGTTTGTTTAGTTGCTGGGGCTTGGGGGGCCATTCACTATTCACAAGTCACTACTCACAATTCCCCGGTTCCCCTACGCTTTCAGTATCTCTTCGAACTTCTCGACCCGGCCGATGCCGCCCTGGCTGAAGTTGATCTTGATGTGGCCGGTGAACTCTTCCGTTATCAGCTTAACCATCAGCTCGGACAGCTTGTCGAGCTTTTCCGCCTGCTTCAGGTCGGTCAATTTCTTTATATCTATTGCTTCGTTACGCATGTCGGATCGACCCGCTGAAATTACTTTTACTCCTGCATCCGGGAGGAGCATAAACCATCTTTGTTACAGCTTCACGACGAACAACTAAAAATTTGATGCATTAGTCAAAATTTTGAAATACATATCTTGCGTTTCCCAACATGCCGTTTTCACGCGTATTTTTATGAAGCGCCCGGAGCTGTTCGCCGTCCGGCAGTCGCCGGGAAAAATCCTCGAACCGTAAAGAGTGTAAAGAAACCCGGGGTGAATTTACAGGGATACAGAGGATATCCAGGATAAAGTCGGAAACGATTTTTTGTCCTGAGCCGAAGATTAACATCCTTTCCATCCCTGAAAATCACCTTCTTCCATTTTCACGTTGGGGAGCATAACAGAGGTTTGTTACAGCGAAAGGTAGAACTACTAAAGATTTGATAAAAATGCGGTTAGGAGGGAGGACGAACAAAGCAACGAAAATCAAAACCTGCGCACGGATGACACGGATTTTACGGATAAAATCAAATAAATCAAGCCATAAAAGGGGTATTGATCCGCCTTCATCCGTTTGATCCGTCCGATCCGTGTGAAAGGTTTTTTGATTCTCTGAATTCAAAGTCAAACTTAGCACACGGATGACACGGATATTACGGATAAAATCAGATAAATCAAGCCAATAAAAGGGGTTTTGATCCGCCTTTATCCGTTTGATCCGTCAGATCCGTGTGAAAGGTTTTTTATTTTCTGGATTCAAAATCAAACCTGCACACGGATGACACGGATTTCACGGATAAAGTCAGATAAATCAAGCCAATGAAAGGGGTTTTAATCCGCCTTTATCCGTTTGATCCGTCCGATCCGTGTGAAAGGTTTTTTGATTCTCTGAATTCAAAGTCAAACTTAGCACACGGATGACACGGATATTACGGATAAAGTCAAATAAATCAAGCCATAAAAGGGGTTTTGATCCGCCTTTATCCGTTTGATCCGTTCAATCTGTGTGAAAGGTTTTTTATTTTCTGGATTCAAAATCAAACTTAGCACACGGATGACACGGATATTACGGATAAAATCAGATAAATCAAGCCAATAAAAGGGGTTTTGATCCGCCTTTATCCGTTTGATCCGTTCAATCTGTGTGAAAGGTTTTTTATTCTCTGGATTCAAAATCAAACCAGCACACGGATTTCACGGATTTCACGGATAAAGTCAGATAAATCAAGCCATAAAAGGGGTTTTGATCCGCCTTTATCCGTTTGATCCGTCCGATCCGTGTGAAATATGTTTTTTATCATTTGTCAAAATGATTCTTTTGAATTCCGGTTTCTTACCGAAATTCAATAACAACCCCACTTCCATCTCTGTCGCTTTCAAATAGTTCGTTAACTGCGCAAAATGCTCTTTCAACAGGGAATCGGATGCCTTTAATTCCAGGATTACCAATCCGTTTACCACGATGTCGGCATAATAATCACCCACTAAGGTGCCATAATAATAGACTTTGACGCTCTGTTGCCGGGGTGCTGTCAAATCGTTTTTTCCAAGTTCTAGGACAAGAGCGTTTTCATAGACTTTTTCAAGAAAGCCATGTCCCAGCGTGTTGTACACCTTATAAAAGGCACATATTATTTTGTCGGTCAGACTTTTATGAAGCATACTCCCTCCTTTTTCATTAACCGAAACCAGCACACGGATGACACGGATTTTACGGATAAAATCTGATAAAGGCAAATCCTAAAGAAAGGTTTTAATCCGCCTTTATCCGTTTGATCCGTCAGATCCGTGTGAAAGGTTTTTGATTCTCTGAATTCAAAGCCAAAACCTGCACACGGATTGGACGGATATTACGGATAAAATCAGATAAATCAAAACCGTAATAAAGGTTCGATCCGCCTTTATCCGTTTGATCCGTATAAATCCGTGTGAAAGGTTTTTGATTCTCTGAATTCAAAGCCAAAACCTGCACACGGATTGGACGGATATTACGGATAAAATCAGATAAATCAAAACCGTAATAAAGGTTTGATCCG
>JBGPID010000009.1:0-22495 GCA_041484725.1 Geobacteraceae bacterium
CATTTCATAGGTATTCTCTACTATCCCTTCGGTGTTTTCATATTCGGTGGTCAGCGAGTGCCAGTCGGCAGCGAAAAAGAAACATTCGAATTCATCCTGCAGCTTCTGCCAGTTGGCCAGAACGCCGTGGTAATGACCCAGGTGAAGTTTGCCGGTGGGACGCATGCCGCTGACGATACGTTTGTTGTTCATGTAAATTCCCTTTTCATGTTATCTCGTTATTCACTTGAAAGATCAGAATATACCCAACCGCTGCATAGAGGTGTTGTGAATAAGATACAACATCGCTTTCGACCCAATGAGCAAATCTATTCCAAAGAAGACAGGTGGAAACAGGATATTCGAGAGGACACCCGGGAAAAAAATTACTATTAGGAGTATCCCGATCATTCCGTACCGTTCAATCCCGGCATATGCCACTGATTGTCGGTACGGTAGCAGCCCGACCATCACCCTGCCGCCGTCGAGAGGTGGTACCGGGATAAGGTTGAATATTCCCAGAATAAGATTGAAATAGACAGAAACAGCAAGCATCATGATTATAGGATCAATGAACATCTTGAACACAGGATTGCCAGGCACCATAAAGGTGATCGCAACAAGACCGTTTAGGGCCAAGGCCGAGACGGTAGCAAGGATGAAGTTAGTAACAGGCCCGGCGGCGGCGACCCAGATCATATCGCGCTTCGGGTTTCTCAGGTTATTGAAGTTGACCGGCACTGGTTTTGCCCAACCGATATGGATGATAAAGATCGCGAGGGTGCCGATGAGGTCAAGATGCTTGAGCGGGTTGAGAGTGAGGCGGCCCATGAGGCGGGCAGTCTTGTCCCCCAGTTTATCGGCCACGAAACCGTGGGATACCTCATGACAGGTGATTGCCATGAGCCCCGGGACCAGCATGATCGACAGCATGAAAATGATGTTCTCGATGTAATCCTGATTGATATTTTCCATGAGTGCCTTATTTAAACCAGATATATAAACTTATCTTTTCTAACAGATAAAGGGGCGAAAGTCAACGAAGCCTGCACCCCCCCGCAAGGCAGGCGGACCATCTCCAAAACCACCCAATATATTAATTGACAACATTTAATCGCGGGTGATATTCTCACACACCGAAATCGACCTTCAAATTGGCTCTCAAAATTTGACGAGGAGGAATAGATATGGAACAGCTGAAGGTAGTGCTGGAGGATAAGGAAATCCCCAGGCAGTGGTACAACATCCAGGCCGACCTGCCGACCCCCATGAGTCCGCCGCTCCATCCGGGGACCGGCAAACCGGTGGGTCCCGATGATCTGGCGCCGATTTTTCCCATGAACCTGATCGAGCAGGAGGTAAGCAGAGAGCGCTGGATCGACATCCCCGAGCCGGTCCTGGAGAAGTATCTCCTCTGGCGTCCGTCACCCCTTTACCGGGCCAGAAACCTGGAAAAGCTGCTGGATGCCCCGGTTAAGATCTATTACAAGAATGAAGGGGTGAGCCCTGCCGGCTCCCACAAGCCGAACACCGCCATACCCCAGGCCTATTACAACAAGATATTCGGAACCAAGCGGATTTCCACCGAAACCGGCGCCGGCCAGTGGGGAAGCGCTCTCTCCATGGCGTGCCAGATGTTCGGTATCGAATGCAGGGTCTTCATGGTGCGGGTAAGCTACGAGCAGAAGCCGTACCGTCGGATGATGATGCAGACCTGGGGCGCTAACTGTTTTGCCAGCCCGAGCAACCTTACCCAGGCTGGGAGGAATATCCTGGCCGCGCACCCCGATTCTCCGGGAAGCCTCGGCATCGCCATCAGCGAGGCCATAGAGGACGTGGTCGGCGACAAGGATGCCCGCTACGCCCTGGGGAGCGTTCTGAACCATGTGCTCCTGCATCAGACGATCATAGGCCTCGAGGCCCAGAAGCAGATGGCAAAGATCGACATCTATCCCGATGTGGTGATCGGCTGTGCCGGCGGCGGAAGCAACTTTGCAGGGCTTAGCCTCCCCTATGTGCGGGACAAGATCCACGGCAAGGAAGTGGCCGTGGTGGCGGCCGAACCCGCCTCATGCCCTACCCTTACCCGCGGTCCGTTTGCCTATGATTTCGGGGATACGGCAATGACTACGCCGCTTCTGCCGATGCATACCCTGGGGCACGATTTTATCCCCGCCTCCATCCACGCCGGCGGCCTCCGATATCACGGAATGGCCCCCATCGTCAGCCATCTGCTCAAGGAAGGGCTCATCGAGGCAAGGGCATATAATCAGATCGAAACCTTTACCGCCGGCATCAACTGGGCCCGCAGCGAGGGGTTCATTCCCGCCCCTGAAACCAACCACGCAATCGCCGCGGTTATCCAGGAAGCCATGCGGGCCAAAGAAGAAGGCAAGGAGAAGGTCATTCTCTTCAACTGGAGCGGCCACGGACTTGTCGACCTGCCGGCCTATGATGCATTCCTTTCGGGCCGGCTCGCCCCCAATGAACTCCCCGAGGAAGAGATACAGAGGGCATTGAAGGCTATAGAGGGATTTCCCAAGCCATAGAAGGCAGATACTTAATGATAATGCTTAAATACGACAAACCCGCGGAACCGGATGTTTTCGACCACCTGGAAATCAGGTGCCCGAGACTTGGCGGTCAGGTAACCTTCGCCTACTGCCGGGTAGAAGGGTGCGAGCTCCCCTGCATGCGGATCGCTGACTGCTGGCAGCGATCCCTTCCCATCGCGGAGTATCTTCGGGATAACCTTGCTCCGGATAAACTGGAGCGTTTCGCAGAGCAAAAACCGAAGGAGAGGATCGTGTCCCTGGTGGAACTGATCGAGGCGGCAAAGAAGGAGAGCCGGGTTTAGCGGCGATTGATTATTTTTTTGCCCTGATGGGCGACTTTGAAATGAGGAGGGTATAAATGGCAAGGATATCTTTGCGCAAAGTTTCCACTCTGGTTATGTTATGCCTCTGCGTCGGCACGCTCAGTCCATCCGTTGCCCGGGCATACGATCTGCCGTTGGGTATCAATCTGGGGTTCACGAGCTTTCTCGACGGCGGCCCCCCGGCCGGCCCCGGATTCTATTTCACGCAGTATTTCCAGTATCTTCACTCGGACTCATTCAAGGACAAGGACGGGCATACCATCCCATTTCCGAACCCCGACCTGAATGCCTACATAAGCCTATCACAATTCATCTACCAGTCCAATCAGCAAGTTCCGCTTGCTTTCGGTGGTAAATGGGGGATCGATCTGATCATTCCCATTGTCGGCATCGATCTCACCTATAGCACTCCAGGTCCCTTTCCCCAAACAAATGATCCCGGCATTGGTGATGTCCTCGTAGGTCCTTTTATCCAGTGGGACCCGATCATGGGCAAAAACGGGCCAATCTTCATGCATCGGGTCGAACTGCAAACAACTTTCCCCTCCGGACGGTATGACAGCAAAAAGCAACTCAATCCCGGCAGCAACACCTTTACCTTCAATCCCTACTGGGCGGGAACGCTCTTCATCACCCCCAAATGGACCGCCACAACCAGGTTCCATTATCTCTGGTGTTCCGAAAATGACGATCCAGGCGGAGGGGCCAGAACCACACAGGCCGGTCAGGCGATCCATTTCAACTACGCAACAGAGTATGAATTAATCCCCAAGATGCTCCGCGCTGGTATAAATGGTTATTATCTGAAACAGTTGGCCGAGGCCGAGCAGAACGGCAACAGGCTTTCGGGGACGAAGGAACAGGTCTTCGCCATTGGTCCAGGCATGTTGTTCTCTTTCTCCCAGAACAACCATCTTTTCTTCAACGCCTATTTCGAGATGGCCGCCGAAAACCGCCCCCAAGCGAACCGGTTCAACCTGCGCTGGGTGCATCACTTCTAGTCTCATGCCCCTTCGCTGAAAATGGGAATGCCCCGGCCGTTATGGCCGGGGCATTCCGTTACTTCCCCTTTCCCGTGAGTCTCAGCCGGGCTTATTCACTCTTTCACCTTCAGGTAGAATCCATCAGCGGATAACCCGCAAACCCAATGGCATGGCGATAGCGACCAATAACCATGGGAATGCATCACGGCCTGTCAGGAACCCAGGTACGGAAGAAATCCTCGTCCGGAGTCCTGACGATGCGCAGTTCCTTGATGGCGATGACCGGATAGAGATACTCCTCTCCCTCACGCAGCAGGACCTTCTTCCCCAAGACTTCCCCGGCCATGCTCACCAGCAGTCCCGTCCTGCAGACCGACTCACCGAGTCGTTCGGGCACCATTGCCAGAAATCGTCCGCCTGAGCCCGATGCCTCATCCGGCATCTCCCGGCCATCAAGACCGTACTGGACCACTTCGAGTTGGGTGCCTTGCGGGGTATGCGTTATTACCTTGATTACGCCGCCTAATAAGATGAATTTCCCGTTGTAGGCGTCCGGATTCTCCCGCAGCTTGGCGAAGGTAATCGTACGATCAGCCAGCGCCAGAGAACTTTTACTGAGGTTGTGGGCACAGCCGCCGACAAATAGCAGCAAGGGGAGTATCATGATGGGCAGCTTTTTCATGGTCACCTCCTGGCTTGTGTTATCCCAATTGTAGGTCGATTCCGGGTAAAGTCAACCGTGTCGGCGGTCACCGGAATCAACAGGCAATCATACGGCAAATAAAATGAGCCATCCCACTTCGGGACGGCTCATTTCTCAGACCGACAGCAGTGCCCCCTCCACCCCCTACCCTTTCACTTTCCCGGCAATCTCCCCGGCATCCAGCGCCACTTCCTCCTGGCTTCCCGCATCCATCTCCTTGAGGATCGCCCTCCCCTTCCCCAGTTCATCCTCACCGATAATGAGGGTAAAGCGTGCGTTGAATTTGTCGGAACGACGCATCTGGCTCTTCAGACTTTTCCCCTCGTAGTCGGTTTCGACCGAAACAGCGGTGCGCTGAAGGGCGCACATAAGGCGGAACGCTAAGCTGCGGGCCGGTTCACCCATGGCGGCAATGAACAGGTCGGGACGCTTTTTGAAATCCCTTTCCGTCAGCAGCAGCGCCACCCGTTCGACCCCCATGGCAAAGCCGATTCCGGGGAGTTGCGGTCCGCCCAGATCGGAGATCAGGCCGTCATAACGACCCCCTGCCGCCACTGCGCTCTGGGCGCCGAGAAGGGCGGTGACGAGCTCGAATGTCGTCCTTGTATAATAATCGAGCCCGCGCACCATGCGGGGATTGATGGTATAGGCCGTGCCCGCTGCATCCAGGTAGTGCCGGGTCCTGGCAAAATGTTCGGCGCATGCAGCGTCGATATGGTCCAGTACCGACGGCGCCCCTGCCGTTGCCTCTTTGCAACCGGCCGATTTGCAGTCGAGGGAGCGGAGCGGGTTGGTCTCGTACCTCCTCTTGCAGTCCTCGCAGAGAAGCTCCAGTTTCGCATGGAGAAAATCCTTGAGCACCCGGCGGTAACCCTGGCGGCACTCCGGGCAGCCGAGGGAATTGATCTCCAGCCGCGGCTCGGTGAGACCGAGCTCGGCAAAAAAATGGCAGAGCATGGTGAGAACCTGGGCATCGATCACCGGGCTCGTTACTCCGGTCACCTCCGCGCCGATCTGGTGGAACTGGCGGTAGCGTCCTTTTTGCGGACGCTCGTAACGGAACATAGGCCCCATGTAGAAGAGTTTGGCCACCGGATCGCCGGCATAGAGCTTATGCTCGATAAAGGCGCGCATGACGCTGGCGGTCCCCTCAGGGCGCATGGTAACCTGGTTATCCCCCTTATCGACAAAAGAGTACATCTCTTTTTCGACGATGTCCGTTGCGTCACCGATGGAACGGGCAAATAGCTCGGTTTTTTCCAGTATCGGCACTCTTATTTCGGCAAACCCGTAAAGTTCGAACACCCTGCGGGCAACTGCCTCAATATGCTGCCATTTTTCAACCTCACCGGGGAGGATGTCGTTAAAGCCTTTTATCCCGCTGATCGCCACCTTGTTCCACTCCTTTAATACCAAGTCGCAACCAAACGATTACGTTGTTGGCTTCGTCGGTGGCTCCTCAACGTACTCATAAGTACGCTTCCGTCGCCACTCTCCTTGCCGCCTAGTACTCATTTTGATTGCAGTCACAATTCAGGTAGTTTATGTTCCCTGTTGCGGCCTGTTCATGGAGACATGATAGACCACGTTCTTGCCGCTTATCTTGCCGCGATACATCGCCTGGTCGGAGAGTTCCAAAAGCTCCATCTTCGATTTCGAATCTTCCGGATAACAGGCATACCCCAGGCAGGCGGTCATTTTGATCTGGTATCCCTCATCGGCAAGGAAGACGTGGGCCTCGATCGACCTGCGGATACGTTCCGCCACGCTGGCCGCACCGGCCATTCCTGTCTCGATCAGGATGATGGTATATTCATCCCCACCGTAGCGGAATACGAAATCGACTTCACGCGTCAATTGCTTCAGAAGCAACCCCACTTCCTTCAGGACCTTGCTGCCGACCAGATGTCCATAGGTATCGTTGACGTTTTTGAAAAGATCCAGATCGAGGAAAATGAGAGACAAATTGGATCCGTAACGCTCGGTCCTCTTGATTTCGTGTTCAAGGGCGATATCGAGATAGCGGTAATTGTACAGCCCCGTCAATTCATCAATATTGGCAAGATTGCGGGCCATGGCGAAACGGGCGGCATTGTCAAGGGCCAGCGATGATTGATCGAGCAGGAAATGGAGATTCTTGTGGTTTATCTCCTTGCGGAACTCCCTCCCCGGCTCATTGAAAAGAATAATAACCCCCTGCAGCTGGGTTTTCGAGCGAATGAAGAACAGCATGGCTTCGTTGATATCGGTTATCCCATAGCCGTTTAGGCCCTGCTCATCAAGCCGTACAATGATGCTCTCGGTCTTCTTCTGGCTCTCGAAGCAGGGGGAGAGCAACTCTCCCAGTATTTCCCCGCTTCTTTGATCGAGCAGCTTCAGCTCCTTCAAAACCAGGTTATCCCCTTCCAGAAAATAGCCGATACACCTTCCGACTTCAACTTCCTTGGCAAGTGCATCGACAACCAGCTGGTAGATTCTTTCCAGTTCAAGGCAGTTGGCGATTGTCTGACTCACCTGGTAGAGGTTAAGCAGCCCTTTCAATTCGAGATTCTCATCCAGGAGCCGCCTCTGTTCGATGCAGAGCGCCACGGTGTGCTTGAATTCGTCATGGTTGATCGGTTTGATCAGATAATCCCTTGCGCCGTTTTTCAGCGCAAAGATTGCCGTCTCCACATTGGCATGGCCGGTCACCAGGATGACTTCAATGGCGGGGTCGTACTGCTTGACCCGGGAGAGAAGATCTAGGCCGCTTAAACCCTGCATCACAAGATCGGTCACAACGACATGATAATCCTGGTTATACAGCTTTTCGAGCGCTTCGGCGCCGGAAGCGGCTGTATCCACATCGTACCCCTCTTCCCGAAGCAGCTCCTGAAAGACTTCGCGGAAAAAACCGTCATCTTCTACAACAAGAATCCGTTCCATGGGGCGGAACTCCTGGCTGATATCGTTAATCCGGACATTCATCCATCCGGTCGCATATGTCCGGTCAACCGGAAAAGCATAAATATTTCAACATCTCTTAATTATCAGATAAAAGAGAATGATGTCAACGAAAATGCCCTGTTGTTCGGATAGTCACGGCGTTTTCCCGCTTGTTGTCACTTATTACCTGGATCGTGCCGTCCAGATCGGTCCTGTAGAGCCTTATCCCCAGCCTCTGCAGCCTGTCGAGTGTCTGTTGCGCCGGCAGATGAAAGCTGTTCCCGTACCCGGCCGAAACAACGGCAATCTGCGGGGCGGCGGCCTTGAGAAATGCCATTGACGATGAATATCTGCTGCCGTGGTGCGGGACCTTCAGAACGGTGCAGCGCAAAAGTTCCGGATGCGCGGCAAGACGCTCCTCGATGTTACTGCCGATGTCCCCGGTCAGAAGGACGGCAAAATCTTCCGCCTTCAGACGAAACACCAGCGATTCGTCATTCATCTCATAAAAATCGACTGGGGGAGCGGTCAGACTCCGGGGAAACGGCGCCAGGAATTCTATCCTTACCCCTCCCACTTCAATCGGCGCCGATGTGGCGCTTATCCGCCGGACCGGCACCCTTCGTCTCCGGAGAATCTCCATTAGCTCCAGGTACTCCCTCGATTCCGGATAACTCCCACCCTTCCAGAACTCACCTACGGTGAAATTGGCCGCCACATAGTGAAGTCCCTGCATATGGTCCGGATGGGGATGGGTGAGGACCATGTAATCCAGCCTGTCTATCCCCATTGTCCAGAGGGCGGGAGCAAGCAGCCTCTCCCCCACGTCCCAGACGTTTTCGCCGGGGCTACCACCACCATCCACCAGCATCCTTTTCCCATCCGGGAAATCGATCAGGATCGATTCACCCTGGCCGATGCTGAAAAAGGTCAGCTTCAGTTTCCCCTTGTCCAACGCCCCGTGCATCATGCCGGAACCGATGAAGAGAACGGCAAGGGAAATGCAGCAGCCGCGCCTGATTCTCTTACCCTTGATGAAGGTGATGGCCAACAGGAAGAGATAAAAAATTGCTAAGTCGAGTCGTGAAGGATTGAACAGAGGCAATGTCGGGATCTTCGCCAGAAACATGATGATGCTGTCCGAAATTTTTACCAGGAAAGCGGCTGCCAGAAATAGCGGCCTGGCGATAAAAGGCGCCAGGTAAACGAACGGGAGGGCGGTGAAACCGATGACTACCGCGCCATATCCCAGCAGAGGGACGATAAAGAAATTGCTGATGAGCCCTGTCAGTGTTGTTCGATGGAAATAAAACGCGACGGGAAGTATGGTCGCCACCGTGGCAGCCGCCGACGCCATGAAGAAGAGGAGGAGCTTGCGGATGGTTCTTCCCTTGATCTTCCCGAATGGAGTTGCAAAAACAGGGGTCAGGACCAGTATCCCCCAGAGGGCGAGGAAGGAAAGCTGGAAGGAAAGATCGAAGAGCGCAGTGGGTGAACCTGTCAGAATCAGGACCGCCGCCAGCATCAGGGAATCGACCGGATCGACTTCACGCTCGATGAACATTGCCAGGATATACACCCCTATCATGACCACCGAACGGACGGTGGCCGGCGCCGCGCCCGAGAGGAACAGATAGAAAACCAGAAACGGGAGTGTCAGAAACAGGCTGAACCGGCGCATATTGAGATGAAGCAGCAGGAATTCCGATCCCTTTGCGGTCAGGAGAAGGAGTTGAAAGATAAAAACAGCGATAATCCCCACATGGAAACCGGAGATTGAAAGTATGTGGTTGACCCCGGTCCTGGTGTAGGCATCCTTCATCACCTTGGGGACAACACCCATATCACCCAGCAGAAGCGCCCTGAGTATCGCCCCTTCCGTGGGGGGGACATTTCCTCCGATAAATTCCCCGAGATGCTGGGCAATTGCGTCAACCGGGCGCTGCATAGGAAATTCTCCGCTGTCGCCGATGAAGATGATCTCGTCGCTGCTCTTCACGAAAGCCGTCACAAAGACATTTCTGAATGCCAAATACCTTTCAATGTCATATTCGCCGGGCAACCCGTAATTCCTCGGCTTCCTTAGCCGGGATGAGAACCTGACCCTGTCGCCGGTTACAAAATGTACCCCCCCTTCCTTTACCGAGAGGAGCAACCTCCCTGTCACCTCTCTGGACGCTTTATCAGCGAAAATTCTTTCAGCTCGCAGAAGGAGCCGGGAGCCATGTTCCGTTCTTTCCGGACGGCTGTCCACGACCCCTTCGATGATTACCGGTTCGTCGCAACAGTTGCGGGCAATATGCGCCGGAGAAAGATCGGGAGCGATGAAAGGCTTCAGCGACACATTGGCTGCGCAGAACAACAGGAGGGAGAGCGAAACCTGCAATGGGGTGCGGCCTTTGCAAAAAACCGCGCAGACCGTCAGTAACAGGAGAGGGATAAGAAGAGGGGGAGGCACAAAGCGAGAAAACAGCAGCGCGGCGGAGAGTCCGGCAATCATCGAGAACAGAGGGAAAAAAAGCGGCCTCTCCATCACCACAACTCCATCCCATTACTCAGATGTTAAGGCTGAAGGCTGAAGAATACCAATCGTCCCGCAATGCTCGAACCAAGCATCTGTTCCTGACACTCTTCAGCCCGCCTCCTCCGCCAAAGCAGCCCGCCTCCTCCGCCAAAGCAGCCCAGGCTGCGGCGGCCGGGAGGCTGCGGCGGCCGGGAGGCTGCGGCGGCCGGGCCAGTCTATCAACCTGGGTTGTTAGTTGGTTTATATCACAGCGATAATACTTTTGAAAGTAGTCGTAAAAAAACCGGCTGTTCAATCCAGGCAACTGTTCACTATCCCATCGGCCTGGTATTTTCACATCATTACAAATAGTTAGGCTATTCAACCGGTCAGGTTGTGCAGATATCATACATAAGATCATTAATCATGATCTTTGCTTCTGTTGCCTGACAGGAAGTTATTCACTCATGATAACGGCATGTTACGATTTTTTTCGCAATTATTGTCCCGTGGGCACCGCTCTTGAAAAGGATATCTTCAGAAACGATCTTTAGCTCGACTTTAATTGAAACGGGAAATCGAGCTTTCCAGGATGGTGACGGACATGGGATACCGATGCGTAACAGCGAATGAAAATGCCGGTGATAGTGAATTCCGCCTGATGGAAGTAGTCATGGTGAAGAAGTCTTCAGGTGGGGACGATGTGTCATCGCATATCGTGATCATCGACAACAACCAGGAGACCTTGCGCCACGTACAGGAAAACTGGAACGATTTCATCGACAATATAATAAAGGTGAAAAAGATGGAAGAACGAGAAAGAAAGAAAGTGGCGGAAAGTGCCGAGATCTTCGGTAAGGGACTCCAACCGCTCTTTTCCAGGATTTCCGAATCGACCAACAAGAATCTACTGGCAAATCTGTCAAAATCTCTGAAAAAAGCCCTGATTCTGATGGCCCTGGAACGTTATGAAGGGGACAAGGATATCATCTGCAAAGTCCTGGGGATCAACCGCGACAAACTGGATAATGAAATGAGTCTATGCGGGCTGAATCACTGCAGGATAGCGGCATAAACAGAAGCAAAACCCCGGCTTGGCGTACCACAGACGCAGAGACGCAGAGAAAGGCTGTTCCCTTCTTAAAGTCTCTGCGTCTTTGCGTCATAATCATGTTTCGTTTTACTCATGGCGCAGGCGGTGCGCATAAAGCGGAAAGCGCTTCATCATGGCATTGACCAGTTCCTTTATTTCCGCAAGCCTTGCATCGTTATTTACATTGGCCAGTACCTCGGCTATAAAACCGGCTACTTCCTTCATCTCCGCTTCCTTAAGGCCATGGGTGGTTGCCGCCGGTGTGCCGATCCGGAACCCTGAAGTGACAAAGGGGGACCTGGTCTCGAATGGTACTGTATTCTTGTTCACCGTGATGCCCGCCTTGTCCAGCGACTCTTCGGCTATCTTGCCGGTCAGTTCGGTGGCTGACAGATCAACCAGCATCAGGTGGTTGTCGGTCCCCCCTGATACGAGCCGGAAACCCCGCGCCAGGAGTTCGGCAGCCAGTGTCCGGGCGTTTTTGACGATCTGCTCCTGATACGCCTTGAACTCCGGGGTCAGGGCCTCCTTAAAGGAGACCGCCTTGGCGGCGATGACATGCATGAGCGGCCCCCCCTGTATTCCGGGGAAGATGTTGGAGTTGATGGTCTTGGCATACTCCTTCCGGCAGAGGATCATCCCGCCGCGAGGTCCGCGCAGGGTCTTGTGGGTTGTGGTCGTCACAAATTCGGCATGGGGGACCGGGCTCGGATGGAGCCCCGTGGCAACCAGTCCGGCAATGTGCGCCATATCCACCATCACCACTGCGCCGACCTTGTCGGCAATCGCCCGGAATGCGGCAAAGTCGATAATGCGCGGGTAGGCGCTGGCACCCACCACGATCATCCGCGGCCTATGCTCGAGCGCCAGTCTCTCCACTTCATCGAAGTCGATCGTCTGGCTTTCCCGGGTGACCCCATAGGGAACGACGTTGAAAAACCTGCCGGAAAAGTTTACCGGACTGCCATGGGTCAGATGTCCGCCATGGGCAAGGTTCATCCCCAGGATCGTATCGCCCGGCTTCAGCACCGAAAAATAGACCGCCATGTTGGCCTGTGAACCGGAATGGGGCTGGACATTGACATGGTCGGCGCCGAACAGCACCTTGGCCCTCTCGATTGCAAGGTTTTCCACGATATCCACATAATGGCAACCGCCGTAATAACGCTTGCCTGGATATCCTTCGGCATACTTATTGGTCATTATCGAACCCTGGGCCTCCAGCACCGCCTCGGAAACGAAGTTTTCGGAGGCGATCAACTCCAGGGTGTATTCCTGGCGTCCGGTTTCCAGCTCTATGGCCTGCGCCACTTCGGGATCGAATGTTTCCAGAATCGACATCTGACTCTCCTTGATTTTTGTATGTTTATGAGCAAAAAAAGAAAACGGGACCGTCACCGTCCCGTATGATTCTCCGAATGTTTGGCGCCAAGGAGGCGGAACCGGCTTACTTCACATTACACAACTCTTTTTCCAGGACCTCGATCTTATCGAGCCTTCCCTGGTGCCGTCCCCCTTCAAAGGAGGCATCCAGCCAGGTGGCCACCATTTTTTTTGCCTTCTCCCCATCCAGCACCCGCCCGCCAAGCACCAGAATGTTGGCGTTATTGTGCTCCTTGGCCATTCTGGCCATAAAGACATCGGTGGCCAGCGCCGCCCTTACCCGCGGAAATTTGTTCGCCACAATGGACATGCCGATACCGGTGCCGCAAAACAGGACCCCCTTTTCGGCAGCCCCGGATGATACCCTGCGGGCCACCTTCTCCCCGAAATCAGGGTAATCGACGGAATCGCCATTGTCGGTACCACAATCTTCCAAGGGGAGCCCTCTTTCCTTCAGAAGCTCCTTCACCGCCTCCTTGAGGGCCAGCCCGCCGTGGTCACTCCCCAGAACGATCATCCCAGCATCTCCTATATCTTCCTGAAGAGGAGAGTGGCATTGGTGCCGCCAAAACCGAAATTGTTGCTGAGGGCGGCGTTGATCCGTGCTTCACGCGCGATGTTCGGCACATAGTCGAGGTCGCATTCGGGATCTGGCTCCTGGTAATTGATGGTCGGGGGGACTACCCTCTTATCCATGGCCATCAGCGTGAAGACCGCCTCAAGACCGCCGGCGGCGCCGAGGGCATGGCCGGTCATCGACTTGGTGGATGAAACCATCAGTTTTCTCGCGTGATCGCCGAAGGCACTCTTGATGGCCATGGTCTCGTAGAGGTCATTCATGGGGGTAGAAGTGCCGTGGGCATTTATGTAGTCCACATCTTCGGGATTGCAGCCGGCGTTTTTCAGCGCCATCCGCATGCAGCGCGCGGCCCCTTCTCCATCCGGAGCCGGAGCGGTGAGGTGGTAGGCATCGCCGGTAAGACCGTAGCCAGCCACTTCGGCATAGATCCTGGCG
This sequence comes from Geobacteraceae bacterium, assembly GCA_041484725.1. Taxonomy (GTDB): domain Bacteria; phylum Desulfobacterota; class Desulfuromonadia; order Geobacterales; family Geobacteraceae; genus JBGQDJ01. The sequence goes on from JBGPID010000009.1 coordinate 13,463, forward strand.
CCCCTTTTTTTGGCCAACTCGTATTCTTCGAGAATCACTATCCCCGCCCCTTCACCCATGACGAATCCGTCGCGGTTCTTCTCGAATGGGCGGGAAGCTGTCTGCGGGGAGTCATTTCTGGCGGAAAGGGCTTTCATGACCGCAAAGCCGCCGATGCCGAGAGGTGTAACCGTTGACTCGGTGCCGCCGGCAATCATCGCATCGGCATCGCCGCGGCGGATGATATGGTAGGCGTCGCCGATGGAATGGGTGGAGGTTGCGCAGGCGGAGACGGAGGAGATATTCGGCCCCTTGGCGCCGTAGCGTATGGAGATGTGCCCAGGCGCCAGATTGATGATGAGCATCGGGATGAAGAAGGGTGATATCTTCCTGTACCCTCCTTCGAGGAGGGCTGTGTGGTAGCGTTCGATGGAAGGGAGTCCACCGAGGCCGGCTCCTACCAGGACCCCGACACGCTCGGCATTCTCCTCGGTAACCTGGAAGCCGGAGTCCTCCATGGCGAAATGGGCAGCGCCGAGGGCATACTGGATAAAGAGATCCATCTTCTTGATCTCTTTTTTCTCGATGAAATCCTCCGGGACAAAATCCTTAACTTCCCCGGCTATCCGGACCGGAAATTCGGTGGTGTCAAACCTGGTTATGAGGTCGATCCCCGATCGGCCGGAAGTCAAGGCATCCCAGTTTTTCAGGTTGCCGGTGCCGAGCGGGGAGATAACACCGATTCCCGTTACAACAACTCTTCTCATAAAAGCATTTCTCCTCGAACTGCCGATCCTTTTCCTTATCTCTTCTCCTGGCCGGTTACCCCATGCAAAAGCCGTGATCAATTGGAAAATAACGTACTGATTCAAACGGACACCGCGCATCTCTCCGGTTTCCGCATGACAACCCTCGGCGCAGATAAGGGAGGCATAACAAAAGAGGGGAAGATCTTCCCCTCTCACTCTCCATTAGGTATGGTCGGTGATGTAATCTACGGCGTCCTGGACAGTCTGGATCTTCTCGGCGTCCTCATCGGAAATCTCGATATCGAACTCTTCTTCAAGGGCCATGACCAGTTCAACGGTATCCAGGGAGTCGGCCCCCAGATCGTCCATGAATGAAGCCTCCCCGGTGACCTGTGACTCGTCGACACCCAGTTGCTCGGCGATGATCTCTTTTACTCTTTTGTCGATTGCTGACATGCGTTCTACCTCCATTTAGTTTTTGAACCTTTTCAGGTTTCGTTTGTTGTTTTGTCTCTGCCCCTTGCTACATAACATGAAAAGCCAAATTTGCAAAAGATATTTTTTGGGTTCACGGTTCAGGGTTCCAAGTTCCGGGTTTTCAATACATTTGAATCTCGACATAAAACTTGAACCCTGAACCTCGAACCCAGAATCTTGTACTACATATACATCCCGCCATTCACGCCGATGACCTGTCCGGTAATATAGCCGGATCGCTCTGCAGCGAGGAACAGCACGGCATTGGCTATATCTTCGGCGGTTCCCAGTCTTTCCAGGGGAATCTGCGCCGCCAGCTCCTGGCGGGTCTTTTCCGGAAGGGCATCGGTCATGGCTGTGGCGATGAAACCGGGGGCAACGGCGTTAACGGTCACGTTGCGCTTGGCCAGTTCGCGGGCGTTGGACTTGGTGAGTCCCATCAGTCCCGCTTTGCTGGCGCAGTAGTTGGCCTGCCCGGCGTTTCCCATCTGCCCGACAACGGAAGCGATGTTGATAATCCGGCCGTATCTCTGTTTCATCATCACCTTCGCCGCGGCACGGCTGCAGAGGAAAGCCCCCTTGAGATTTACGTTGAGGACGGCGTCCCACTCTTCGTCCTTCATCCGCAGCAGGAGGCCATCCCGGGTGATACCGGCGTTATTTACCAGGATATCGACCCGGCCGAACTTCTCCACTGCGACATCGATCATACGCTCCGCATCGGCGGCAATGGTGACATTCCCCTTGACGGCGAGCGCATCCACTCCCAGCGTCCTGATCTCCTCCGCCACTTTCTCGGTCTCATCGAGGTCGAGATCAAAAGCGACTACCCTGGCGCCTCCGGCTGCCAGGGCCAGGGAGATGCTGCGGCCAATACCGCGTGACGCACCGGTAACAACGGCAACTTTATCCTTAGGCATACGTAGTGACTCCTTTCTTTATGGAAGATTGTGCCACGTTTAATCTTCTTCAGCGCCGATATTTCAATAAACACCCATGGTGCGGCATCATCAGAGCGCCTGCAATGTCGCAATGTCCTCGACATTTCGGAGCTCCGCGTTTTTTATAATCCGTTTTACGAGACCAGACAGGACCTTGCCCGGACCGATCTCCACGAAACGCTCAACTCCCAGTTCAGCCATTCGCAGCACCGACGCTTCCCAGAAGACGGGGGCGCTTACCTGCCTGACCAGCAGTTCCTTGACCCGTTCCTTGTCCTGATTGGGCTGGGCTTCAACATTGGTCACGACCGGTATCTCCAGCGGGGTGATAATTACCCCCGCCAATGTCTCGGCGAGTCTCTCCCCCGCCGGAACCATCAGGGCAGAATGGAACGGGGCGCTGACGGAAAGAAGCATTGCTTTTCTGAAGCCGCGGCTCTTGGCGATCTCTATGGCCCTGCCAACCGCTCCGGCATGTCCGGCGATGACGATCTGACCCGGCGAGTTGTAGTTCGCGGGAGCTACCACTTCACCCTCGGCTGCTTCCCTGCAGATATCGGCAAGGACCTCACTCTCCACCCCGAGTATGACGGCCATCGCCCCTACCCCAACCGGTACGGCCTCCTGCATATACGTGCCGCGGGCGCGTACCGTGAGTAGCGCATCCGCAAAACCGATGGCACCGGACGCCACAAGCGCCGAATATTCTCCGAGGGAATGTCCGGCCAGGTATGAGGCAGACAGTGGAGTTTCCGTCCGCAGTACGCGGAGGGCGGCTACGCTGGCGGTTAGGATGGCCGGCTGGGTGTTGGCGGTCAGCTTCAGATCCTCTTCAGGCCCTTCGAAACAGAGCCGGGAAAGCCCGAAGCCGAGGGTATCGTCAGCCTCGGCAAAGGTATCCCTGGCAATTTTGAAATTCCCGGCCAGTTCCTTGCCCATGCCGGGATACTGGGAACCCTGACCGGGAAAGATGAATGCGCATTTCGACATTATTCACTGCTCCTTCAAGCGTATGCATTCGCGAAATAAAACCGGACTACCAGCGCATCAGGGTGGCGCCCCACGTCAGCCCTCCGCCAAATGCGTCCAGGAGTATGATATCGCCTTCCTTGATCCTGCCGCCGCGGTGCACTTCATCAAGGGCTATCGGAATGGAGGCTGAAGAGGTATTGCCGTAACGCTCCAGATTGATGAACAGTTGTTCCCCATTCAGTCCCAGTCTCTTGCCGATGGCATCGATAATCCGCCTGTTGGCCTGATGGGGAATAAAAAGGTCGATGTCGGCAGTCGTCAGATTATTGGCGGCAAGCGCCTCAAGGGCGACGTCCTCCATGGCCCTTACCGCCAGCTTGAACACATCGTTCCCCTGCATATTGATGTACGCCATCTTTTCATCCAGGATCTTCTGGGACGCGGGGTTACGGTTCCCTGCACCAGGCTGGTAGAGAAGCTCCCAGTGCCTGCCGTCGCTGTGAATATGGGTGGAGAGTATCCCCCGCTCGCCAGCGCTGGCCTCGACCACGACCGCACCGGCGCCGTCGCCGAACAGGCAGCAGGTGTTTCGGTCGGTCCAGTCGACAATCCTCGACAGCACCTCGGCGCCGATGACCAATACTTTCTGCGCCGATCCGGTCATTATGTATTTTTCAGCCAGGGAAAGGGCGTAGAGGAAGCCGGAACAGGCGGCCGAGATGTCGAAGGCGGTTGCCCTCACTGCCTTCAGGTTGTTCTGCACGAGACACGCGGTTGAAGGGAAAGGGAAGTCGGGGGTGACCGTGGCGACAATAAGCATGTCGATCTCTTCGGGTTCGATACCCGACATGGCCATGGCCCTTTCCGCGGCCATGGTGGCAAATGTTGAGGTATATTCATTCCCGGAGGCTATATAACGACTTTTTATGCCGGTCCTGGCGGTAATCCATTCATCACTGGTATCCACCATTTTTTCCAGGTCGGCGTTTGTCAATATCCGTTCCGGGACCGCGAAGCCGGTTCCCGTGATTCTTGCACGCATTATCAATTCCACCTTATCCGGTTGACAGATCCTTGGCAGGCTCACGTTGCTGCATGTAAATGGCGAAATTTTGCTGCAGCTTCTCAGCCACCTTCTGATTTACACCTTTTTGCACATCTTCATAGGCAAAGCGAATGGCATTTTTAATCGCCTTGGGACTCGACCCGCCATGGCATATCATCCCCACACCGTTTATTCCCAGCAGGGGAGCGCCGCCGTACTCGGCGTAATCCACTTTCTTTTTGAAATTGGCAAAGGCCCGCTGAGCCAACAGATAGCCCAGCTTGGAGAGAAAACTCCCCTTGAGTTCATCCTTAAGCATCTTGCCGACCGCTTCGACCAGTCCTTCGGAGAGCTTCAGCACCACATTGCCGACAAATCCGTCACAGACGACAACATCCACCACACCGTCGAATATATCGCGCCCTTCCACATAGCCTGCATAATCGAGAGAAGTTTTTTTCAAAAGAGCACTGGTTTCCCGGGTCAGATCGTTACCCTTGCTCTCCTCTTCCCCATTAGAAAGGAGGCCGATCCTCGGTTGCGCAATACCCATCACCAGTCGCGCGTAGACTTCACCCATAATGGCAAATTGGACGAGATGGAGAGGCTTGCAATCGACGTTTCCGCCAACATCTAGAACCAGTGTATCGCCACGCAGGGTCGGAAATGCCTGGGCTATGGCCGGCCGTTCGATACCGGCCAGTCGTTTGAGTACAAACATGCCGCATGCCATGGTTGCGCCGGAGTTACCCGCACTGACTACTGCGTCAGCTTCCCCGTTTTTGACAAGATTGAAAGCGACACGAATGGAAGAATCTCTTTTCTTTCTGACCGCATCCGCAGCAGAGTCGTGCATTCCCACCACCTCGCTGGCGTGGCGCACGGTGATATTCAACCCCTTGCAATCGTATTTAGCAAGCTCATGTTGAACTCTTTCAGTATCGCCTACCAGGACAACGGGAACGCCATATTCCCTGACAGCCGCAATAGCCCCTTCCACTTCGACAAGAGGAGCATTATCGCCGCCCATAGCATCAACAGCAACTCTCATAGAACTCCCGGGCTGTAATCCCGCAAACCATACCCGAAGGTCGGCTTACGGCTCTTCTGACTTTATCACTTCCTTGCCCTTGTAGGTGCCACACGCGGCACATGCACGGTGGGGGAGCTTGGGGGATTTGCACTGGGGACAGGTGGAAACGGCCGGAATTGTCAGGAAATCGTGCGCCCGCCGCATGTTTTTACGGGATTTTGAGGTTTTCTTCTTAGGTACTGCCATGCTCTATTTCTCCTTTACCCATTTATCTTGAGATTTTTCAAAGGGCTGAATTTTAAGTTTACATCATTTCGGCCACATGCGCATTCGGCGACATTGAGTTCGGCGCCGCAGGCCGGGCATAACCCCCGGCAATCCTCACTGCAGAGAGGTTTAAGAGGAATTGCCAGGATAATCTGCTCGGCGATTTCGGCGGTGAAATCGATCTCGTCCCCTTCATACGTGGCCGTGATCAGGTCTTCCTCAGCCAGTTCCACATCCTCATCATCGGCCAATCCCGTCGCACGCATGTAAAAGATGGTAAACGGCGAATCGATGTTTATCCGGAACTCTGCGAGGCAGCGTGCGCAGTTAAGCGCCATCCTAGTTTCCACTCGGCCGTTGACCCTGATATGATCATATTCTCTGGCGATGGTGAGATCTATCCGCAAAGGGGCCAGGAATAAGATCTCTCCTGCTTCCTGCAGCGCCAGCAGGGTCGGATAACCTTCCGGCGATTCCTCGTCGGAAAGATGGGCCGCCTTGTTCTTCAGATCGTCAATGCGTATTTTCACGGCTTTTACCAGGAAACATATTCAAAGTTTTTCAGTATATAGACGGGGCGGATTTTGTCAAGGGAAAACAGCCCGGATTACAGGCAATACCTTTTGTCCGGGCTTTTCTAATAACCTATTCGACCGATTTTTGCAAGCATAAAGGGTGTGCATGAAATGATAGTCGGAAAGATCGCCTATGAACGGTCCTCCGGTTAAAATGAACGACGAACGATCCTTTGGCCGTTGCTTAAAAGAATGGTAACCGCACTTATCAGGGCACAATTGCCGGCCTCAGGCTAGATGGTTATCGTCTCACCGGGGCGGAGTTTCGGTGGTTCGGAACTCGTGAATGACGAATAAAGAAGGAAAAAATAGATGATGAAGGCCGCTGTCAGCAGTATCAACGTGTAGGTCAGACTGACCGCTGGTCTTTCCCCGGCACTGCGCACCAATCCAGCCACGGTCGCCAGAATACCGATACAGCCGAACATACCTCCGGAGAAAAAACCGAGATAGATGAAGATGGTTTCACTGTCCGGGGAAAGAAAGAAAAGCCTGGCTATATGTTCATGGAAAAAGGTCGCCAGGATGAGCGACACTATTCCGGCGAGAATCAGGTTCAACCCGGATTTTATGGTCCTTTTACGCATTTTGGCAATCCCTTCAACTGCACCAGGTTACGTCGCCTATCCCCTTGCGGAGCACAGCGGGAACATCGCCGATCAGGCTTACGACCGAACTGACATCGGGAGAAAGGACCCCGCCATCAATAACCAGGTCCAACTGTTTACCCAGCATATCCTCAACGAGGATGGGGTCGCCGATCGGCTCTTCACCGGAGAGGTTGGCGCTGGTCGTCACGATCGGATGCCCCAGTCCCGTGACAATGGCCATGCATATCCTGTTGGCGGGGATACGTATCCCGACCGTCTTCTGCTTCGTCGTCAGCAGGTCGGGAACTATACTGGACGCATCCAGGACAAACGTATAGGGGCCCGGGAGAAACCGTTTCAATATCTTGAAGACGTAATTGCTCACCTTGGCATAGCGTGCCACTTCGGAGAGGTCCGTACAGATAAAGGAAAACGGTTTCTTTTTCTCCCGATGCTTCAGCTGGTATATCCGGTCAATGCCGCGCTTGTTGAAGATGCTGCAGCCGATGCCGTAGGTCGTATCGGTCGGATAGGCAATGACCCCACCCCGGTTAAGAATATCGACCGCCTGGGAAATCAGCCTTGGTTGAGGGTTTTGCGCGTTTATCTGGAGAATCATCTTTATCCACGCGGGTTGAGGGCGAGGAGATCCTTGTGGACAAAACGCCCGTCTTTCTGAATGGGCTGATCGTCAAAACGGATCTCGCCGTCACCTTTCAGAATTTTCACCATGTCCCAGTGAACGGCGGAGCGGTTGCCGTTGTCACATTCATCATAACACTGGCCTGGGGTAAAGTGAATGGAGCCGAATATCTTCTCGTCGAAGAGGATATTGCGCATCGGTTGTGTGATCCCCGGATTGACGCCGATGGCAAATTCACCGATGTATCTGGCCCCCTCGTCGGTATCGAGGATCTTGTTGAGAAATTGATCCATCCCGGGCGCAGATGCCTTGACAATCCTCCCCTTGGCGAATTCCAGGCGGATGCCGTTGAATTCCTTGCCCTGGTAAAGAGTGGGGCAGTTATAGGTGATATGACCTTCCACGGAATCCCTGACAGGCGCGGTAAATACCTCACCGTCCGGGATGTTGTAGCGGCCGTCGCACTTGATGCCGGGCATCCCCTTGATGCTGAAGGAAAGATCGGTATCGGCGGCAATGATGCGCACCCTGTCCGCTTTGTCCATCAGCCGCTTCAGCTTTTCCTGCTTTTTCGACTCGGCGTTCCAGTCGATGCAACATGCGGAGAAGAGGTAATCCTCATACTCCTGAAGGCTCATCCGCGCTTCCTGGGCTGCGCCGTGGGTCGGGTAACGGGTGATCACCCAGCGGGTATGCTTGACCCGCTGGTCAATGATGGGCCGGACCACTTTCGACCAGGCGATCATCTTCGCCTGGTTTGCCCGGGCCATCACCATGGAGTTCTCACCTGCGGAGATGGCGATGTAGACAGTGGCCTTTTTCATGAAATCAAACTTGTGCTCCGGGAAATAGGAGAGCTGGCTTTTCGTTGCCCTGTTGTAAAAGTGCCGGTTAATCTCCGGCACGGTGAACTCGTATTCCACATAAGCCGCCCCACGCTCCAGGCAGAGCATGTACAACTGCTGAACGAGCGGCGCCGCTTCGAAACCTGAAGCACTGATCAGGACCACGTCACCCTTCTTCACCCGGGTGGAGTAATTCACCAGCACCCCGGCCAGCTCTTTGACACGCGGATCTTGCATCAAAAACTCCTGACGTGCAATGTGCGAAATCCAACGACGTAATTATTACGCAATGTAGTAGAAGGTGTCTACTTAAATAGAGGAAACGGGCATTTTTCGTCCTGGCAAGGCTGTCGAGGGATTGCGCGGAGGCGTAGCAGCGCTACGCTGTACAAGGAATCCCGAAGACTTACGCCGCCAGGGCGGAAAAGGACCGTTTCCGTTACCTGCCCGTATGCCCGAATCCGCCGTTACCCCTTGAAGTCTCCTCCAGTTCGTCAACTTCCTCCAGGATAACCCGGACAAAAGAAGCGAAAACCATCTGCGCGATCCGTTCCCCGTTCCTGATGGTAAACGGTTCGCTGCCGTGGTTGATCACGATCACCCCGATCTCGCCGCGATAATCCGGGTCTATAGTGCCCGGCGCATTGACCAGGGTAATGCCGTGCTTAAGCGCCAGACCGCTGCGCGGCCTGATCTGCGCCTCGTATCCTGCCGGCAGCGCAACGGCAATCCCCGTCGGCACGAGGGCCCGCATCCCCGGAAGGAGGATCAGGTCACGATTCAGCTCCGCATAAAGATCCATCCCCGCTGCATGGGAGGTCATATAGGCAGGGAGCGGGATTATGCTCCCGGATCTTACCCGTTTAACGCTTATACGCACAGTATCCATGAGAGTATTGCAAAAAGTCGGAATTCAG
>JBGPID010000010.1:0-22455 GCA_041484725.1 Geobacteraceae bacterium
CGAAGAGATCAAGGGAATCGCCAAGAAACACAACATCAAGACGGCTAAGGCAAAAAAGTCCGATCTGGTGCGGACAATTCAGCAGGCCGAGGGGAATGAGCAGTGCTTTGACAGCGGCAAAGTAGCGCAGTGCGGACAGGAGAGCTGCGCATGGCGCGAAGATTGCGCCTGATTCCAGCGCTCATGACATGAATCAAGCAGGGCTTTTTGTTCCATAAGCGCCGCTGATGTGCAGGGGTTGATACGAAAACTATCCTGAAAACCGCTGCCTTGGCGGCTCTTCTTACGTTTTCCGCTCCCGGCTGAAATCTGACTCCCCGGAATCCGGGGCAGTAATACGGAACCGCGCCCTGCGGCATAATATTCGTGTGCGCTCTGCAGGTCCGCCCTCTTCACAACCTTCACAAGCACAATCAACCCCTTTTCAAGACGCATTTCCAGCAGCCTCTGAGCAAGACACGTATGCTTTCGTCGAATGCTATTGCTTATCACCTCTGCGACCGTTCGGGGAGAGTATGAGTCGTTTCTTTCAAATATTTTTGCGGCAAGGTTTGGACCGGTCGGCATTGTCGCCGGCGTCTATTATCTTGTCGCCAAATTCAGCCTGTTGCTGGCCCTAGAAACCACCAATGCGACGCCCATCTGGCCGGCGATCGGCATCGCGCTGGCCGCCATTCTCCTTTTCACCTACCGGATCTGGCCCGCTATCCGATTCGGTCAATTCGAAGCGGCATCCTGCCGAGACTGTTCCAGCCGTTCGTGCGTCTTGCCTCGCCATTACAGTCAACCGTCCCCGAAACCGGGCTTGGGCTCTATCTCAGCCGGAAGCTCGCTGCAGAGGTTTTAAAAGATGATATACTTTTGAACAGCGAATATGGCAGGGGGGAGCCGGTTTACCCTGCTGATCCCGGTGAGGATGCCATGGAAAAGGTGCTCGTCGTGGAGAGCGACAAAGAGAGCCTGAGCCACGTCACGTATGCGACTAAGAGACAATGCCACGGTGTCAATGGGGGAGAGATCAATGAATATTCTCATTGTCGATGATAATGCCAGTGACAGAAAACTTCTGCGCCTGATCTTCGAGAGATACGGTTATCACTCTATCATAGAGGCCGGAGACGGTCTGGAAGGGATCGACATGGCCAGGGCAATGAGGCCGGACCTCATCATCTCCGATGCCCTGATGCCGCGCATGGACGGTTTCCAGTTCCTCTGGACGCTCAAGATGGTTAAAGACCTCAGGAAAATCCCCTTTGTCTTCTACTCCGCCGTATATACCGGCCTGAAGGAGGAAGAGCTCGCCTTCCGCCTCGGCGCGGAAGGATTCATCATCAGGCCGAAAGAACCTGATGAGTTCTGGCGGGAAATGTCCCCCCTTCTGGAAAACATCGCCGCCGGCAGGAGAAAGCACCACCCTCCCGAACTCCTGACGGAGGAAAGGGAATACCTGAGGAAATACAACGAGGTCGTGACGGGTAAGCTTGAGGAAAAGGTGCGCGAGCTTGAGGAGACCCTTGCCCGACGCAAGTAGGCGGAGGAGGAACTTATCAAACTATCTCTAGCCGTCGAGCAGAGTCCGGTTTCCATTATCATAACCGACCTGAACGGGAACATCGAATTCGTCAACCCCAAATTCAGCCAGATAACCGGCTACTCCCCAGAGGAGGTGATCGGCAGGAACCCGCGTATCCTTAAATCGGGCGAAACACCCCCGGAGGATTACAAGAGGCTCTGGGCCGCCATCACGTCCGGCAAGGTATGGCATGGTGAATTCCACAATAAAAGGAAGAACGGCAAACTCTTCTGGGAGTCGGCAACAATCTCGCCGGTGAAAAACCTGCAGGGTACGACTACCCATTATATGGCCATCAAGGAGGATATCACCGAAAGCAAAAGACTGGAGGAACAACTCCTCCATGCCCAGAAGATGGAGGCGGTCGGCACCCTTGCCGGCGGCATAGCCCACGACTTCAACAACATCCTGACGGCGATCATGGGATACAGCAGTATCCTGAAGATCAGAATGCCAAAGGGCGATCCGTTGCTGACCAATGTGACACAGATACAAGCAGCGGCGGAGCGGGCCGCGGGGCTTACCCGCTCCCTCCTCGCCTTCAGCAGGAAACAACTGATCGATACGAAAGTCATAGACCTGAACGATGTTGTCAATGGCATACGGAATATGCTCCACAGGCTTATCAGGGAGGACATCGAGCTGCGAATCGTCCCGATGGAGCAAGGAGTGCCGGTCCTGGCCGATGTCGGACAACTTGAGCAGGTGCTCCTCAACCTGACCACCAATGCCTGCGATGCCATGGACATTGGCGGGTCGATCACCATCACTACCGGAGTGGCGGACCTGGAGGAAGAGTTGGGAGATGCCGACTGCTTCGTCGAGCCGGGGAGGTACGCCCTCCTCACCTTCGCCGATACCGGGGCGGGGATGGAGGAGGGTGTCAGGCAGCGGATGTTCGATCCATTTTTCACAACAAAAGATATAGGGAAAGGTACGGGACTCGGACTTGCCATATGTTACGGCATTATAAAGCAGCATGGCGGATATATAGAGTGCCGCTCCGAACCGGGAAAGGGGGCGACCTTCCGGATATACCTGCCGCTCGTTCAGACGATCGCGGAACATATGGAGCCGTCGGAGACCTTACCCCTGACGGGGGGGAGCGAAACGATCCTCGTCGCGGAGGACGACCCGGGGACGATGAGCATCATCACGGAGATCCTCACGGAGTTCGGCTACACCGTTATCCCGGCCGGAGATGGTGAGGAGGCGGTGGCTGTCTACAGGGATCATTGGCGGGAAATCGGCCTCTGCCTTCTCGACGTTGTCATGCCGAGAAAACGGGGCTGCGAGGTGTTCGAGGATATCCGGATGATCAATACCGACGTCAGGGTGCTTTTCATGAGCGGGTATAGTGCGGATGTCACCGGTCAGGATCATCTGATCAAGAAAGGGAACGGTTTCATTTCCAAACCGCTGGAGATCCACGACATCCTGAGAAAGGTCCGGGAGGCGCTTGACCGGTGAGGGGGTAGCCGTCGCCGGGGGGACGAAGGTCCGGAGATTGTGGAGGGTTGCGCTTACCGACATCACCGAGCGCAAGCGGGCGGAGGAGGCGCTTAACCGACTCAACGAAGAACTTGAAGAGCGGGTGAAGCAGAGGACAGCCGAGCTGGAGGAGAAGAATGCGGAGCTGCAAAAGATGAACCGGCTGTTTGTTGGAAGAGAGCTGCGGATGGCGGAGCTGAAGGAATAGATAAAAGAGTTGGAGAAAAGAGTGGCAAGATAGAGATAACCCTCAAACGGCCAGACGGTTAATATCCTGACCCGTCCATCCCGGTAACTGCAAGAGGTCCGCACCGATGATGACGATTCCCGGCTACACCCTGACAGCTCCTCTCTGTGAGGCAGGCGGCCTGATTCTCTTTCAGGCCACCCGTGCGCTCGACAACCTCCCCGTCCTGCTCAAGTTCCCCGCCGCCCCCCGACCGTCGCCCGCCATTCTGCGCCGCCTGGAACACGAATACGAGCTGGCCCGCGACCTTGATCCGGACCTGATCGCCCGGCCCCTGGCCCTGGAACGTCACGCCGGCGCTGTTGCCCTGGTCCTGGAGCAGGGGCCCACCAGGACATTGGCCGACCTGCTGGGTTCCCCGATGGACATTCAGTTCTTCCTCCGGATCGCCTTGGGACTCACCGCCGCCTTGGCCGAGATCCACAGCCACGAGTTGGTCCACAAAGACTTAAAACCCGAAAACGTGCTGCTGGATGCTGCCGGCCACGTCTGGCTCACCGGCCTGGGGATCGCCTCCCGTCTGCCGCGGGAACGCCAGGCTGCCGAGCCGCCTGAAGTCATCGACGGCACTCTGGCCTACATGGCCCCCGAGCAGACCGGACGGATGAACCGCTCGATCGATTCCCGCAGCGACCTGTACGCCCTGGGCGTGACCTTCTACCAGATGCTCACCGGCGTGCTGCCCTTCAACGCCGGCGATGCGATGGAGTGGGTCCACTGCCACATCGCCCGGCAGCCGGAACCGCCGAGCCACCGTGTGCCAGGACTCCCCGAGCCGCTCTCGGTGATGGTCATGAAGCTCCTGGCCAAGACTGCCGAGGAACGCTATCAGAGCACCAGCGGCCTCGATGCCGATCTCCGCGGTTGCTTGGCGCAATGGGAGTCGACCGGACGCATCGAGCATATCGCGTTGGGCGCGCATGATATGTCGGACCGGCTGCTGATCCCGGAGAAGCTGTATGGAAGACAGGCCGAAATCGACACCCTGCTTGCGGCTTTCGACCGGGTCATGGCCAGCGGCACAGCGGAGTTCGTCCTGGTCTCCGGCTATTCGGGCATTGGTAAGACTTCGGTGGTTCACGAGCTCCACAAGGCGCTGGTGCCGCCCCGCGGCCTCTTCGCCGCAGGCAAGTTCGACCAGTACAAGCGCGACATTCCCTACGCCACCCTGGTCCAGGCCCTGCAGACCCTCGTCCGTCAAATCCTTGGAAAAAGCGAGGCCGAGGTGGCCGCGTGGCGGGAGGCGCTCCAGCAGGCCGTGAGCCCGAACGGGCAGCTCATCGTCAGTCTCATCCCCGAAGTCGAGCTCATCATCGGCAAGCAGCCGCCGGTGCCGGAGCTTCCCCCGCAGGAGGCGCAGAACCGCTTCCAGATGTTGTTGCGGCGGTTCCTTGGCGTGTTCGCCGGGCCGGAGCATCCGCTAGCCCTTTTCCTCGACGATCTCCAATGGCTGGATGCGGCCACGCTCGACCTGATTGAACAGCTTGTGACCGGACAGGAAGTGCGCCACCTCCTCTTGATCGGCGCCTACCGGGACAACGAGGTAGGTCCCACGCATCCGCTGATGCGAATACTCGATGCGATCCGCAAGGGCGGGGCCGGCTTGCAGGAGATCGTGCTTGCACCTCTTGCCATGAACGATATGGGCAGCCTTATCGCGGATTCGCTCCACTGCGAACAGGAGCGCGCACTTCCCCTGGCGCAGTTGGTACAGGAGAAAACCGGCGGCAATCCGTTCTTCGTCATTCAGTTCCTGATCGCGCTGGCAGAGGAGAAGCTGCTTGCCTTCGACCCTGGCGCGGGACGCTGGATGTGGGACCTGGCGCATATTCACGCCAAGGGTTTTTCCGATAACGTGGTCGATCTGATGGTCGGGAAACTCGGACGCCTGCCCGGCACGACGCTGGAAGCACTGGAACAGTTCGCCTGTCTGGGGAATGTGGCAGACATCGCCACGCTGACGACGGTTTGCAGGCAATCCGAAGAGGCGCTGCACACGGCGCTCTGGGAAGCCGTGCGGCTGGGGCTGGTCCTCCGTCAAGAAAAGACCTACGCCTTCCTGCACGACCGCGTGCAGGAAGCCGCTTATGCGCTTGTTCCTGAAACACGGCGGAAAGAACTTCACTTGAAGATCGGCCGCTTGCTCCTCGCACAATACCCTCAAGAGGCACTGGCGGAACGGGTGTTCGACGTCGTCGATCAGTTCAACCGCAGCGTCGAGATCATCACGGATGCCGAAGAAAGAGAAACGCTGTGCCGACTCAATACTGCTGCGGGAAGGAAGGCACGAGCCGCCGTCGCCTATGCTTCTGCTCGACGCTATTTTGAGCAGGCTGTTGCACTTCTTCCGGCAGACTGTTGGAGCGAACTGTACGCAGAGAGTATGGCCCTGTTCACGGAGCTGGCCGAATGCGAATACCTCCTCGGGAACTTCCAGCACTCCGACGAGTTGTTAACCCTGGCACTGGAGAAGGCCCGCTTCCTGCTCGATCGAGTGTTGGTCTACCGCCTGCGGCAGCGGCTCTACCAGTGCTCCGGACGCTGGCCAGAGGCCGTAAGCACTGCGCTGAAGGGACTGGAACTCCTCGGCGTGTCATTCCCGGAGAGTGACGAGGAAATTCGCTTGGCCACCGAGGCTGAGAAGAGGCAGATACAGGTCAACCTGCACGGTCGTCGTATCGCCGACCTGGCCGACGTACCGTTCACCGACGACGCCGAGGCGCAGGTTTTGATCGGTCTGCTCGCCGAATCTATAACCCAGTTCTTCATTACGCGTCCGGTGCTCTGGCATCTGATTGTTCTCAAATGCGTGAACCTGTGTCTTGAAAGGGGACACGTCGAGGAGTCACCGTACATCTACAGCAGCTATTGCAAGATGCTGGTGGCGCTGTACAACGACATTCCCTCCGCTTTCGAGTTTTCGCAGATGTCACTCAAACTAAATGAGCGCCTCAAAGGAGGCTTTATGAAAGGTCTGCCACCGTTTTTCCACGCCTCCGTCGTCAGTAACTGGTGTCAGCATTTCGAGACAAACCTGCCGCTGTTTGATCAGGCCTTTCAAGCATTTCTCGACTCCGGTGATATCATCTGGGCTAGCTATCTAACCTACAATGCGGTCTGGCTGCACCTGGAAAACGGCGACCAGCTGGGACAGGTCATCGAACTTGCTCGGCGCTATGCAGCTTTCAACCAGCGGAGCCATAACGACATCGTGTACATCGTAGACCGGGTCGAAGAACACTTTGCTTTGAGCTTGCAGGGCAAAACGCGGTCGCTGACGGACTTCAACGATGGCGCTTTTGATGAGGCAGCTAGTGTTGCCGCCATCGAACGGGCGAGCTTTGGCATCGGGATCGGCTACTACCGCATCATAAAACAAATCGCCGCATTCATCGCCGGGCAATTCGATGAGGCGCTGGAGTGGGCCGATCGCGTAGTGCCGGTGCTGGCTAGCGTGTCAAGCATGGCGATCTGGGGGTCATATTACTTCTACTATGCACTTACGATGGCAGCTCTTTATGATCAGGCTGGTGAAGAACAGCGGCAGGAATTTATGAGTAGACTGGCCGATGTTTTGGAAAAACTGAAATTCTGGGCGGACAATTGCCCCGAGAACTTCGCCAACCGTTACTTCCTCGTGTCCGCAGAAGTCGCCCGCATCGAGGGGCGGGAGATGGAAGCGATGCGCCTCTACGATCAGGCCATACGCTCAGCCCAAGAAAACCGCTTCGTTCACCAGGAAGCACTCGCCACCGAGGTCGCATCGCGGTTCTACCGGGCGCGAGGATTCGACAGGATCGCCGACGCCTACCTCCTCGATGCCCGCGACTGCTATGCCCGCTGGGGCGCTCAGGGCAAGGTGCGGCAGATGGAGCAGCGTCACCCGCAACTGCGGGAGGCGCCGCCGCTTGCCCCGACCGGCATCTTCTCGACGGGCGTCCAGGAACTGGACATTCTTGCCGTCGGCCGCGCCTCGCAGGCCATCTCCGACGAAATAGTTCTCGACAAGCTGCTCAAGACCCTGATGCGGATCGTTCTGGAAAACGCCGGTGCGCAACAAGGCTATCTGCTCCTGAGCCGGAACGGAGAACTATCACTGGCCGCCGACGCCCGCGTCGAGAACCAGAACGTCGTCATGCACGCCCGCAGTGAGTTGGGACTCCCGGAGGCCATGCTTCCCGCGTCCATTCTCAACTACGTCAGCCGCAGCCGGGACCGGGTGCTCCTCGATGACGCCGCCACTCCGAACCCATATTCTGCCGACGAGTACTTCTCACGCCAGCGTCCCAAGTCCGTGTTGTGCTTCCCCATCGTCAAGCAAACCCGGCTGATCGGGGTGCTCTATCTTGAAAACGAGCTCGCCACGCACGCCTTCACGCCGAATCGGCTGGCCGTCCTGGAGTTGCTCGCTGCCCAGGCGGCAATCTCACTGGAGAACGCCCTCGTTTACGAGGCATTGCTGGAAAGCGAGTCGAAGTACCGCCGAATCGTAGACACCGCCAATGAGGGAATCTGGCAGCTCGGGCCCGACACCATGACCACCTCGGTCAACGCCAGGATGGCCGAAATGCTCGGCTATTCGACCGAAGAGATGATCGGTCGGCCGGTCACCGACTTCATGTTCGAGGAGGATGCGCCCGATCATCTGAAGCGCATGGAGAACCGCCGCCGGGGAGTGTCGGAGAACTACGAACGCCGCTTCCGCCGTAACAACGGGGAGACGTTGTGGACTCTCGCTTCCGCCACGCCCATCCTCGATGAGGAACATCATTTCAAGGGCACGTTTGGGATGTTCACCGACATCACCGAAATAAAGCGGGCGGAGGAGGAGTTTAAGCGGCTCAACGAAGAGCTCGAACAGCGGGTGAAGCAGAGGACAGCCGAGTTGGAGGAGAAGAATGCGGAGTTGTATAAAATGAACCGGATATTCGTCGGCAGGGAGCTCAGGATGGCGGAGCTAAAGAAGAGGATAAAGGAGCTGGAGAAAGCGGCGAATTAAGAATACACAGGAGGGAGTGAGAGTATGGACAACGTACCGGATAGAGGCTCGCATGACTTGGTAAGGGCAATAGGAAGACTCGGCGTGCACGACCATCTCTGCCTGATATATGAGACGCAGGAAGAACAGTTCTCCGCTGTAATACCCTTCATAAAGATCGGGCTGGAGCGCGGTGAGAAGTGCATTTATGTCGTTGACGACAATACGGCCGCCATGGTCATCAACGCGATGAGGGGCGCGGGCATGGATGTGGATACTGCGGTCGAATCCGGGAAGCTGGCTATCATAAGCAAGCAGGAGGCATATCTGAAGCAGGGATACTTCGACCCCGACTGGATGATCGGTTTTCTCAAGCGCGCCACGGACGAGGCAAAAGCCGCGGGTTTTGCCGCGTTAAGGGGCACCGGTGAGATGACGTGGAATCTGGGCGGAGATCCCGGCACGGAACGCCTGATGGAGTATGAGGCGAAGCTGAACTATTTCTTGCCTGAAAACGACGCTCTTGCCTTGTGCCAGTATAACCGCAACCGTTTTTCGCCGGAGATCATAAAGGGCGTTATAGCCACGCATCCTCTAGTAATTTACGGGGGTGTGGTGTGCAGTAATTTCTATTACGTTCCGCCTGACGAATTTCTGGGGGAAGAACAGCCTGACAAAGAGATAGAGAGGCTTCTGGCCAATATCAAAAGCAGGGAAAAGGTGGAGGAGGAACTGCGACGGTATCAGGAGCGCCTCGAAGAGCTGGTCAGGGAGCGGACCGCCGAACTGAATAAGACATTGGACACTCTGCGTGAGAGCGAGAGACATTTCCGTGAGCTCCTTGCGTCGGTCACCAGCTATGTGTATACGGTTGTCATGGATTGCGGCAGGGCCGTCTCAACAACGCACGGCCCGGGCTGTCTGACAGTGACCGGTTTTTCGGCCGGGGAGTACGCAGCCGACCCTTCCCTCTGGTACCGTATGATACACCCGGAAGACCGGCAGGCGGTCCTTGATGCCGCTCAACAAATCCTGATATCGAAATCGGCTGATACTTTTGAACACAGGATTCAGCACAAGGACGGCTCGACCCGCTGGGTGCAGACCACTCTTGTTCCCCGAGTCAGCCCTGAGGGACAGGTCCTGTCATACGATGGCGTTATAACCGACATAACGGAGCGCAAGCGTGCGGAAGAGAAAATACTCGGACTCAATGAAGAACTTGAGCAAAGGGTCAGGGAACGCACAAGAGAACTTGAACGAAGGAATCATGAGCTTGAGCAGATGAACAAGGCATTTGTCGGGAGGGAGCTCAAGATGGTGGAGCTGAAGGAGAGGATCAGGGAGTTGGAGAAAGCGGCGAATCAGGGATAGGAGGTAATCATGAACGAACGGGATTCATTAACCCCGTTTTGCCTGCGCAGCGAGGATCTGTCGGAGGTAAAGACGCTGCCGGGGGAGAGAAGTATTCTGTTGCACCGTATCCTAGACTCCGTCGGCGACCTCATCTTCATCAAAGACGTAAACGGCTTCTATCGCTGCTGCAACAAGGCCTCCGAGGATTTCGTCGGCCTTTCGGAAGGCGAGCAGATCGGAAAGACCGACTTCGATTTCTTCGACCGGGAGAAGGCGGAGGCCATTCGGAAGATCGACAGGCAGGTGCTTGAGGAGGGGCAACCGCTTCGGGTCCAGGAGTGGGTGACCGACAGGGATGGCGCCGTGCTCTTTCTGGATACCCTGAAGGCCCCTTACTACTCTCCCGATGGGAAGCTCCTGGGGCTGGTGGGGATAAGCCGGGACATCACCGAGCATAAGCGAGCGGACGAGGAACGGCTGATCCATGTCCGGCACCTAGAAAACATGGACCGGGTCAATCGGGCCATCCAGGGGACGGACGACCTCGAACAGATGATGGGCGATGTCCTGGATGTCACGCTTTCGATTTTTAGTTGTGACAGGGTGTGGCTTTTGTATCCGTGTGATCCGGATGCCGCGTCGTGGCGGGTGCCGATGGAACGCACCAGGCCCGAGTATCCGGGGGCGAATGCCCTGGGGCTGGAAATACCGATGGATACGGAGGCCGCCGATGTGAACAGGGCACTGCTCGCTTCGGACGCTCCCTTGAAATTCGGTCCGGGGACAGTGCATCCGTTGCCGCGGGATTTGTCGGAAAATTACGGCGTCAAATCCAAAATTTCAATGGCCCTTCACCCCAAGGTGGGGAAGCCGTGGGTGTTCGGGATGCATCAGTGTTCATATGACCGTGTCTGGGACCCTGAAGAAGAGAGGCTTTTTAAGGAAATCGGCCGGCGGCTTGAGGATGGCCTGACCAGTCTGCTGACGTATCGTAACCTTCAGGACAGCCGGGGAAAACTCATGGAAGCCCAGCGCATAGCCCACATCGGCTATTGGGACCGCGACCTCGACGGCAACCGGATCACCCTTGCGGAGGAAGCCTGCCGCATCTTCGGCATTCCATCGCAGGAGCATGTTGCCAGCCTGGAAGAGTGGCAAGAGCGCTGGCTCTCGCTCATTCATCCGGAGGACCGGTTACGAACAGGCCAGGCCCTCGCCGAGGCCTTGCGGGGAGGTCGAAGATATGAAGTCGAATACCGTATCGTCCGGCCCGACGGCTGTGTGCGGCATATCTACAGCGAGGCCAATGTGACGCGTGACGGGACGGGGAGGCCCATCCGCATGCTGGGCATGATGCAGGACGTCACCAGGCAAAAGCTGGCGGAGGAGGCGCTGATAAAACTCAACGAAGAGCTGGAACAGCGGGTGAGAGAACGAACCGCCGAGCTCGAGAAGAAAAACCGGGAACTTGATCAGACGATCAGGCTCTTCGTCGGCCGGGAGCTCCGGATGGCAGAACTTAAGGAGAAGATCAGGGCGCTGGAGTCCAAATCCGGGGAGGGAGGAAAGGGTGATCAAGGCGCCCGATGAAAACAAGGGCTACATTCGGCTTATTACCTGTAACCTCAAGCGGCGCGGCTACCAGGTCATCTCCGCCGAGACCGGCATGTGGGGGGTGCGCCGGCGGTAACAATTCAACAGTAAGCGAGGAACATAAATGAACATTCTGATCGTTGAAGACAATGCCAGTGACCGGAGACTCTTGCGCAGTACCCTGGAGCGCCATGACTGCACGGTCATCGAGGCGCGGGATGGGGAGGAGGGGCTCGAACTCGCCATTCGTGAACCCCCGGATATCGTCGTTTCCGACGCCCTCATGCCGCTTATGGACGGCTTTCAATTGCTCAGGGCCATTAAGGCCGACCCCCGTCTCAGATCGGTCCCCTTCCTTTTCTATTCAGCCACCTATACCGGCGAGAAGGAAGAAAAGCTCGCCCTCTCTCTCGGAGCGGAGGCGTTCGTGGTCAAGCCGAAAGATCCGGAAAAGCTTTGGGAGAAGATCCACGCTGTCATGAATGCATGGGAAGCGCGGCAGGGAACTCCGGCTTACCCGGAACCGGTTGAAAACGAAGAGGAGTACCTGAGGGAGTATGGCCGGGTTGTAGCCGCCAAGCTGGAAAAAAAGGTGCGGGAACTGGAGGAGGCGCTGGACTTTCGTAAACGGGCCGAAGACGAGCTTCGCCGCCTGAATGCGGATCTGACCAGGGAAATCGGCAAACGCTGGCATACGGAAGAGCAGATTACGAAACTGGTGTCCCTCAAGGAACGGCTCATCGAAACAATAAGCCTCAACGAAAAACTCAAGATCACAACCGATGGATTGGTGGATATCTTCGGGGCCGATTTTGCGAGGATCTGGCTGATACGAGAGGGGGACCTGTGTGAAAACGGCTGCATGCATGCACAATCCGGGGAGGGCCCGGATGCCTGCCGTGACAGGGTCCGCTGTCTTCACCTTTTAGCCAGTTCAGGCCGTTATACCCATATTGACGGCAATCATAGGAGGGTACCTTTTGGATGCTACAAGATAGGGCGGATCGCCTCGGGAGAGGAAAGCAGGTTTCTAACAAACGATGTCGCCAACGATCCTAAGGTGCATGACCATGAATGGGCGAAGAGCCTTGGATTGGTTTCCTTCGCGGGGTTCAAGCTCCTCTCCCCGAATGGGGAGCCGATTGGCGTATTGGCGCTGTTCAGCAGGCAGACCATCCTCCCCATCGAGGAGGGGCTGATGATGAATCTCGCCGAATTTTTATCCCTGGTGATCCTGTCGGACAAGGATCGGGAGACTCTCCGTGAAAGTGAACGGCGTTTTCTTCTTTTCATGGGGCATTTCCCCGGTCTTGCCTATATCAAGGATTACGAATGCCGAACCGTTTTCGCCAATAGAGGATTCCTCATCTATCTGGGGATTGACCCGAAGGAGATAGTCGGCAAGACAAACCACGATATTTTCCCGGCCGAGTTCGCGGACCGAGTCACCGCCGATGAGCGGCGCATCCTGGACTTGGAAGTATCCGAAGAATATGAGGAGTATGAAGAGGAGGTTGCGGGATGCACCTGGTTGACACGCAAGTTCGCGATTCCTGTGACCGATAATCAACCGTTGTTGGGAGGGATCAGCTTCGACATCACCGAGCGCAAGCGGACGGAGGAGGAAAAGGCTAAAATCGAAGCCCAGAACAGGCAACTCCAGAAGGCCGAAAGCCTGGGCCGCATGGCCGGGGCCATCGCCCACCGTTTCAACAACCAGCTCACGGCGGTTTTGGGGAATCTTGAGCTGGCCATGATCAGGCTTCCCCTGGATGCGGTCCCGATGAAGAACCTGCGTAGAGCCATGCAGTCGGCCCGCGAAGCGGCTGAGGTTAGCGGCATGATGCTGACCTACCTAGGTCAAACAACTGGCGATCATGAGCCGCTAGACCTTGCCGAGGCCTGTCGCCGAAGTCTCCCTATGCTTCGGGCCGCCTTGTCGAAAGAGCTGGTCCTGAAGACCGATCTCCCTTCTCCTGGGCCAATCATAAGCGCGAACGCGAACCAGATACAGCAGATCCTGATCAACCTGGTAACCAATGCCCGGGAGGCTGGCGGCAATGGGAAGGGCGCCATTCATCTGGCGGTCAAAACGGTTTCCCCGGCGGATATCCCCACGGCGAACCGCTTCCCCATCGACTGGCGGCCGACTGAAAACACTTACGCCTGTCTGGAAGTGGCGGACTCGGGGTGCGGGATCGCGGAGGAGGATATCGAAAGGCTCTTCGACCCGTTTTTCTCCACCAAGTTCACCGGCCGGGGCCTGGGCCTCCCGGTGATCCTGGGGATTATACGCGCAAGCGGGGGGGCTGTCACAGTGGAAAGCAAACCGGGGAGAGGAAGCTCATTCCGAGTCTTACTGCCAGCTTCGGAGGAAGAAGTCCCCTGGCAGGCGGACAAAAAAGCTCAAGCGCCTGAGATTGAATGGGGGGGCGCGGTGCTGCTGGTCGAAGACGAAGAGATGGTGCGCGATATTGCCGCGGAAATGCTGACCCTCCTTGGTTTTACGGTGCTCGAGACGAAGGACGGCGTCGAGGCCGTGGAACTGTTCAGGCGGCGCAAGGATGAAATCCGTTGCGTTCTTTGCGACCTGACCTTGCCGAGCATGGACGGCTTGAAGACACTGGCGGCGCTGCGAGAAATCTCGCCCGGCGTTCCGGCGATCCTGGTAAGCGACAATGACGAGGACCAAGTGATGACAGGCGACCATCCCGAATGGCCCCAGGCCTTCCTCGGCAAGCCTTATCAGATCGACGAACTTCGCGATGCGCTCGGCCGTGCCCTGGAGGAGAAATCAGGGAGGTGGAGCGGATGAACCGGCTCTTCGTTGGAAGGGAGCTCAGGATGGTGGAGTTGAAGGAAAAGATCAGGGAGCTGGAGAAATGACCGGAATAATCGATACCGAGATGACAGAGCCGAGAAGAAGCCGGATGCGGCCACGGAAGACGAGTCGGCCCGCTTTAGACGCGCGTTCTCAGGCCCCATCTACAGGAGGCCCCAGATGAAAGATATCTTGCATGATTTCAGCGTGCGCGCAGCTGCCACGATCGCTTTGGCGCTTAGTGTGTTGTTACAGCCCCTGCCTGCTGCAATGGCGGACGACTCCGCCGGCCGCAACCCGATTCAGTCCACGAACAGCGAGCCGGAGGAGTTTGGCGGTTTGGACATTGAGCAATTGAGCCGCGTGCGTATTGTTTCGGCCACCCTGACGCCCACGCAGGTCCGGTTGGTTCCGGCGAAGACGACCTTTCTGGACGCAGCGACCATCGCGCAATGCGGCGCGCGGAACCTCAACGAGTTGCTGGAGATTTACGCACCGAACACCCAGCTCATCGCGCACAACACGCATCAGGATCACTTCGGAATCAGGGGGATCATCAGCGACCGGGACGATAAATATCTACTCCGGGTCGATGGCAAGGTCATGAACAACCGCTTCTTTTCCGGGGCTGAGAGCGAGCGGGATCTGCCTTTGTTGGGAGACTTTCGTTCCGTGACCCTGGTCCATGGTCCCGCATCCGCGACCTACGGCGCCGGCGCGCTGGCGGGGGTTTTGAATCTCGAAACCTACAACGGCCTGACGTTTGAAGGGGCCGACGCGCAAATCCGCCACGGGTTCTGGGATCAATTTACCGCCGGTGAATTTCGTTTCGGTCACAAGTTCAACGAGGAGTCGGGGCTGTTTCTCTATGCCGGCGTGGCGGATCAAAGCGGGGCGAACCAGCACGATTCGCCTTTAGTGTATGGCAAATCATTTGCCACGCCCGGCGACGCACCTGACGTCGTTTCCGGCCAGCCGGTGACGTTTGCTGTATCGAATTGGCACGATGCAGGCGGCATATTGAAAGTGAAGCTGCACGCCAGCTATGTGTATGGCCCTGCGGAAATCTGGGCGCGGTACACCCAGGGAGGAGGTCTGGTGCGCCCCCAGCGCTCGAATTTGTCGAACACGGGAAATTTCTCAGCATGGGAAAAAGGGCATCGCAATTTGAGCGAGCAGTTCACCATCGGCACGAAATACAAACAGGACTTGAGCGATGTCTTCAATCTGGAGACATTCGTGAGCTACGATCAGTATCTGTACCGGCTCTGGCTTTATGACATATATCCGACTTCGGATGATCGCCGGGAACGCGAGGTCTATGGACGGGTGTTGGGAACCTGGACGCCGGACAAAAAACATTCGGTGGCCTTGGGACTGGAATATTCCCATATGTGGTTCGACGGGGCTAGCGCCTCCGCGCAAACTGTCGGTGTGAAGCCCCTCCAGGATGCATGGCAGACCGATACCATTTCCCTGCTGGCGGAGCATCAGTGGCACTTGAGCGATCAGTGGACTTCTTTCGCGAGCATACGGGGGGACAAGCACACCTACACCGACTGGCTGATCTCGCCGCGGCTGGCGCTGGCCTTCGCACCCAGTTCTGAAGATACGCTGAAGTTGATAGCTGCACGCGCAAAGCGCCGCAGCGGTGATGGCGAATTGCGGCAGGGGGATGTAATGTCCGGCACCAAGGGGGCGACTGAAACCTTGGACAGCCTGGAGTTTCGTTATGAACGGCAACAGGACGGCCATTGGAATTTCGGGGTCAGCGTCTTCCTAGAACAGAGTGAAGCTATTGGCTTTAGCTCGGTGGTCAATCACTCCATCCCGGTGGGTACTTTCAAAATATGGGGGGTAGAGCCGGAGATAACGTTTCATTCGGAAAAGACCAGGCTGACTCTTTCGCACGGATACACCAAGCTGCTCGGATCCAGTCTGGCAACTCCCACCACCATCCAGGGAATTACCGCGGAACCGTATGGCTACGGGCACGACCTGGCCAACTGGGCCAACCACATCACCAAGCTCGCATTGATCCAGGACTTGAACGGGCAATGGACCGCCAGCACTTCGTTACGGGTGTATTGGGGCTTTCCGGGAGCCAAGGATCTGGCGGACTGGAACGGGGCACAAAGCTCGCCCCGGGGTTATGCGCTGGCCGACCCGGGCTACGATGCCGCCTACGGCCCGAGTGTCTATTGGAATGCCGGGCTGGAATATCGCCCGACGAAACACCTGACGGTGCGCGCCGATGCCTTCAACATCCTGGGCTGGGCCGACCAGACCCTTAACAAGCGGATTTATTACTTCCGCGGCTCTGATTACTCCGTGGAAGCAGCTTCAGTGGCGCTTTCGGCCAAGTTCACATTTTAAGCCATGATAGATCTTGCTCACATAGCTCGCGGAGCAGCCAACAGACTTCCGCTGTACGAAAGAATCCGGATGCGGCCGCGACTCCTGCCATGGGCCGGTTTCATCGGTCTGCTGTTTCTTTTTTGCCTGCCGTCTTTTGCAGCGGGCCAGGAACTGGTGGCGGTAAATCCGAATAAGGTCGAAGCCGCCTTCCTGCGCAATTTTGCGCACTACGTGACGTGGCCGGCCAATGCTTTCGCCGCCGACCGTTCTCCCTGGCGCATCTGCATCCTGGGGAGTGACCCCTTTGGCGAGGTCCTGGAGAAGACCTTCCAGGGCCGCACGGAACAGGGGCGCCCGTTTGAAATCTTTCGCGCGGAGACGCTGGGGAACTTGCCGCCATGCCAGATCATTTTTGTTGCGTATAAAGACGCCGCGAAACGCCGCGCCATCCTTACAGAGTTAAAGAACCGGCCGGTCCTGACGGTGGGTGATGGGCCCGAGTTTTTGCGGGAGGGGGGAATCATCCGATTCCAGGTCTCAGACCACGTGGAAATGAGCGTTAACCTCGACCAGGCCCGCTCCGTTTCGTTGAAGATTCATACCAAGATGCTGGAAGTCACCCGTGAGGTAGTGGAGAACGGGGTGGTGCGGAGGCGAAGATGATCCCGTTTCAACGAATGAGCATTCACAACAAGCTGGCTTTCGCGCTGGGGGGCGCGGTGCTGCTGGCCTTCGCCGTGGCCAGCATTGCGTTGGCGTTTTTCGGGAGCCTCACGCTGGAACGTCGCGCCCGGCAGATCATGGAGCCCTATGCGCACCTGGTTTCCGTCGGGGCGGAAGCGGCGGTGGCCTTCGAGGACCCCGGACGGGCACGGGAAATTCTCGCTACGCTGCGCGCCAATCCGCAGATTTTGGAAGCGGAAATCGTTTTGCGGGACGGACGGTTGCTGGCTCGTTACGCCAGCACCAAGGCAACATTCCACCCACATCCGCCCAGGCCCGACGGCCTCTACCTCGTCCAGAACAGAGCGGAATTGATCCAGAGCCTGCCAGAAGGCGCGCATCTGCACATCGTCATGAGCCTGGACGAGCTCAACCGCCATACTCGAAACGTCTTGCTGCTGTTTGCCGCAGGGGTGCTCGTCCTGCTGGTGGCCACCACCCTCGGACTGCGGTCGGCACTGCAACGAACCATTGTCCGCCCCATCTCCACCCTGGCCGAGACCGTAGAACAGGTTCGCACCCTGGCCGACTACCACCGGCGCGTGCCGGCCTCCGGCGCCGACGAGGTGGCCCGGCTGGGCCAGAGCTTCAACGCCATGATGGGTGCGATCCAGGAGCGGGACAATGATTTGGGCCGGCTCACCCTCTTCCAGCGCACCATTTTGGACAATGCGGCCCACGGCATCATCTCTACGTCTCCCGATGGGATTGTCAGCAGCTTCAATCCAGCCGCCGAGCGGCTCTTGGGTTACACGGCCGACGAGGTGGTCGGCAAACTGACACCGGAGTGCTGGCACGATCCGGAAGAGATCGCGCGCCGCGCCCTCCGGTTGTCCGAAGAACTGGGCGAAACGATCTTGCCGGGATTCGATCTGTTAACGGCCCGCCCCCGGCGCAACCTGCCCGAGGAAAACGAGTGGACCTTCATTCGCAAGGACGGGACGCGCGTGCCGGTGCTTCTCTCCGTGACCGCGCTACGGGATGAGAGCGGCCGGATCACGGGATTCGTCGGGATGACCTATGATCTCTCCGAGCGCAAACGGGCCGAGGAGGCGCTGCGGTATTCGGAAGAGCTCCTTCGAATCACATTGGAAAACATCCTTGACCCCATATTCATAACCGACGATGAGGGGAGATTCACCTTCATCTGCGGCAACGTATCCTTTGTCCTCGGATATACCGTGGAAGAGATCCGGGCGATGGGAAACATCTCAGCGCTTTTGGGAGAAGGGCTCTTCTCCCTTGAGGAATTGGAGAGGCGGGGAGAAATCCGCAATATCGATTGCGTGATAACCAACAAGGACGGGAGCAGTAACGACTATTTCGTAACCGTGAAACGCGTATCGATCAAGGGAGGAACCCTTCTCTACGTCTGTCGCGACATCACCGAGCGCAAGCAAGCGGAAGAAGCGCTGCGTGAGGGGGAGGCTTTTCTCAACATACTGCTCAATGCGATCCCTATTCCTGTTTTCTATAAGGATAGGGATGGACGATACCTGGGATTCAACAGTGCTTACGAGACATTCTTTGGCGCAACAAGGGATCGACTGATCGGTAAAACCGCATTCGACATCAGTCCGCGGGAACTTGCGGAATGCTATCACGCCAAGGATACCGAGCTTTTCGAGAGCGGGGGGGTACAGCAATACGAATCCCAGGTAAAGAACGCACATGGCGTACTGCGCGACATCATCTTCAACAAAGCGGTTTTCACCGACAGTCAGGGAACCATCATCGGGCTAATCGGGGCGATCCTCGACATCACCGAGCGCAAACGGGCGGAGGAAGATATCCTGAAACTCAACGATGAACTGAGAAGCCTTAACGAGGAACTGGAAGAGCGGGTTAAGGAGAGAACCGCCGAACTGGAGAAGAAGAATGCGGAACTGCATAAGATGAACCGGCTCTTCGTCGGCAGGGAGCTCAGGATGGTGGAGCTGAAGGAGAAGATCAAGGAGTTGGAAAGTAAGCTCGGCCAGCAGGAGCCATGAAAAGAGCAAACAGTAAAAGGAGACTTCAGCATGGGCATTCAACAGTCGCTGATCGAGAGAATTCACCTGGGTGACCGGGCGGGCGCAAACGCGCTGCTGGATGCCTGGGCGTCGGAACACGGTTATGAGCGTCTGCTCGCGGAGGTCCTGGACCCGACGATGATTCTGGTCGGCGAGGAGTGGCGCTCGTCCGGGACGTTCACGCTTGCCCAGGTCTATGTCGCGGCCAAGGTAACGGAGGATGTGCTGGGGAAGATCGCAGCCCTGAGAAAATCCCCGACCGAGGGCCAGCCTCCCAAGGGGCCGGTGGTCATCGGCAATATCGAGGAGGACTTTCACGCCTTGGGCCGTCGGATGGTGGGAATATTCCTGCGCACGGACGGCTGGATCGTCCACGACCTGGGCAACGACGTGCCTGCTGCACTATTCGTGGAAAAGGCGCTGGAGGTCGGGGCCCGGGTGATCGGCGTATCGGCCATGATGATGACGACCGCCCGCAATATCAAGCGGGTGCGGGAAGAGATTGATCGCCGTGACCTTACCGGACGGATTCAACTGGCGGTGGGGGGCGCGGTATTCCGTGTCTGTCCCGATCTGGCTGAGGAGGTCGGCGGAGACGGCACCGCCCCCGACGCGCTCGGCGTTGCCGGGCTGTTCGACAGGCTCTGGGAGGAGTCAGTCAGAAAGGAGGGCGGCGCATGAACAGCATGGAACGCATACAGGCCACACTGGCCGGAAAACCGCTCGACCGGCGCGCGATTGCGCCGGTGCTGGGCCTTTACGGCGCGCGGCTCACCAACTGCCCGCTCGAACGGTACTATACCGACCCCGTGGCCTATGCACTTGGCCAGTCTGCGGTGCGTGAGACGTTCCAGCCGGACGTCCTCTGTGCGCCGCTGGCGTTTGCTTCGATTGGCGCGGCCTTTGGCAGCGAACTCGTCTTTCTGGACACGGAAGCCCCCAACCTGCGCCGCCCGGCCATCCAGGCGGTGGAGGAATGGGACGCGCTCGCCGTGCCCGACCCCGACACTCACCCGCGGCTCCTCTATTTTCGGGACGTGCTCCGGCTGATGACGGCCGAGCACAAAAATGAGATACCCATTGCCATGGTGATCCCGATTCCCGCGGACATTCCCGGATTGGTCATGGGGCTGGAGAGCTGGCTGGAAACGGTGCTCTTCGATCCGGCCGGCGCAAAGCGGGTGATGGACAAGGTCGTGCCGTTCTATGTCCGGCTGATCAACGGCTTCTTCTCCGCCGGGGCGAGGTTCCTCGTCATGCCCTCCGGATTTGCTTCGGCCACCATCGTGACGCGCGAGATCGTCACGACCTTCACGCGGCCCATCCTGGCGAGAGTCCTGGCTCAACTCAAGGGACCGGTGGTTCTGCATAACGTGGGCGCGCCGATGTTGCCTCACCTGGATCTGTTGACGGGTCTGCCGTCCGTCGTGGGGTTCATAGTGGATCAAAAGGATGACCTCGCACTGTGCCGCCGGGTGGTCGGACCGGACATCGTCCTGTTTGGCGGGCTGGATTGCGCCAACGTGGGGCAGATGACGGCCGTCGAGGTGGAAGACCGGTGCCGGGCCATTCTGGTGGAGCGCCGCCAGGACGCGCGTTTTGTCCTCGGCACTTCCGGTCCCGATGTCGTCTGGAACACGCCGCCGGAGAACATCCACGCCATGCGGAAGGCGGCGGAATCTTTCGGGAGGATCGATGTATGAGCGGTTTTCTTCGGCCAAAGGAAGTGATGATCTCTTGTTCGGTGTTTCAAGCCGAAGTGGAGTCGCTCTGTAAAGAGCACTGGCCGGATCACAAACTGATTTATCTGCCATCGATGCTGCATATGCATCCCGAACGGCTGGCGTCTTCGCTTGAATCGGTCCTGGAGGATGAGCAGAAGCTGGGGCATGGGGCCGTGTTGATTTACGGCGATTGCTGCGCGCGGATGGCGGACATGGAAGCCCTTCCCGGGGTGGCCCGCACCAGGGGGAAGAACTGTTGCGAGCTGCTGCTGGGTCCCGAGGAGTATCGCCGGCTGTCGCACGAGGGGGCGTTTTTTCTGACCCCCGAATGGG
Organism: Geobacteraceae bacterium; assembly: GCA_041484725.1. Classification (GTDB taxonomy): domain Bacteria; phylum Desulfobacterota; class Desulfuromonadia; order Geobacterales; family Geobacteraceae; genus JBGQDJ01. The sequence continues at coordinate 21,210 of JBGPID010000010.1, forward strand.
CCCGGCGCTGGAGGGAAATTTTTGCCAAGGAACTCGGTCTTAACCGCGTCAATGCGACCAGCTTCATGCAGGATATGCACCGCAAGCTGGTTTATCTGGATACCGGGATCGTGCCGTCGCCGGTGAAGGAATTACAGGAGTGCGCCGAATACTGCGGATTGCCTTACGAGGTGCGACCAATATCGCTGGAAAACCTGCGGGCCTCCATTGAGGAGGCGCTGCTCAGGCTCGAAACCGGGAAAAGGGCAAGATGAAACCGGAAGAAATCTACAGAGACCCTGCGTTTTCAGCCATGGCAATGGACATTCTCTCCAATGTGCTCAGCCGGGCGGACAATCCCGGGGGTGTGGGTGAATACGTTTGCGAGGAGATCCGTGAACTGACCGGCGCCCGCTGCGTGCTGTTGATCCAGTGCCTCAGCGAAGGAACGCCCGCGACGCACCGCGTCGTCGGCGTGAGCCCGATGCGCCGGCGTAAATGGGCCAATTCGCCTGCAACAGAGCGTTTATACGAGGCCGTACATAGCCTGCCGGCCGCGCGGCTCATCCGCGCGGAAGAACCGACGGAAATCGCCGGATATCTGGGGGAGGAGGGGTTTGAGTTATCGATGGCCATTCCCCTATGTTTGGGGGATTTGCGTATCGGGGGCATGCTGATACTCGGCCTCCCCGATGAACAGCATATCTCCTCCGTGCTTGGCATGCTCGATGATCTGTCCGCCATCGTGGCGCTGGTGCTGCGCAACTCGTTTCTTTTCGAGCGTCAGGAGCAGATTATTCGGGAACGCACTTCGGAATTGCAGGACTCCAACAGGCAATTGCAAATCGAGCTTGAGGAACGCAAGGAGGCCGAGAGGAGGCTTAAAGAATCCGAGGAGCGCTTGCGCCTGACTCTGGAGACTACCAATATCGGGATATTTGATTGGGACCTGAAGAATGATCTTTGGTTTGCCACGCCCACATGGACTACCATGTTGGGATACGAGTACCAGCCAGGCCCGGGGAATCGCGGCGAATGGCTGGAACGGGTGCATCCTGATGATCGCGCCTTTTTTCTGGAGCTGACCAATAAAATGCTTACCAGGGATTTCATGAAGTACGAATACGAAGCGCGCATACGCCATGCCGACGGCGCCTATCGCTGGATTGCCGTTGCCGGTTTCGGCATCGAGCGTGATGATGACGGAAAAGTAACCAGGGTGCTGGGAATCAGGACGGACGTCACCGAGCGTAAACAGGCCGAGGAG
>JBGPID010000011.1:0-21516 GCA_041484725.1 Geobacteraceae bacterium
CCTGGACCTTTTTGCCGGCGAAGAGAAGGAACGGAAGGACCCTTTAACTACGGTAACGCTTGCCGAGCTTTATGTCTCACAGGGATTCGCAAGACGGGCACGCATAATATACAGGGAGCTACTGGAAGCTGACCCGGGAAATATAGAATTGAAAAACCGTCTTGCTGCGCTTGACCTGGAGATAGATAATGACGGGACAACTGCCGGCGGACAGTCATTGGTAACGGACGCTTTCGATCTGGAAGCGGTTGAAGCGGAGGAGGCATCTTTTGCTGCCGAATCTCCGCAGGTTGAGTCTGATAGCAGTGCGTCATTTGCGGAACTCCGGACGACCGGCGATCGTTATGCAGCCGGGAGTCGAGAGGAGCATATCATTCATACTCTGGAAATGTGGCTGGAGAATATCAGGAGGATGCGGTAAATGGATCTCAAGAACACTCTGAAGGAGATAGTGGAAAAAGTCGGAGGGGGGGTAGGCGCTCTAATCATGGGGTATGACGGAATCCCCATAGAAGAGTATATTCTGCCGGGGGTCTTTGACGTACAGATACTGGCGGTGGAGTATGCCAATATAATGAAGGAGGTGAAGAGAACCATAGACCTGCTGAAAACCGGTGATATGGAAGAAATTCTGATCACTACGGGACAGACGAGAATTATCATCCGCGCTATCTGTGAGGATTTTTTTATTATACTGGCACTGGATAGCGATGGTAATTACGGCAAGGGGCGCTATCTTTTAAAGCGAGAGGCCCCCAAATTGTGCGAAGAATTGACGTAAAGCTTAAAGGGCTCCTATGAAAATACTCGTGCTGCATGGTCCCAATCTGGACCTCCTTGGAACACGTGAGCCCGCTATTTACGGGCAGCTCACCTTAAAAGAAATCAACAGCGCCATTTCAGCGCTTGCCCGTGAATTGGCAATAGAAGTCACTATTGTTCAATCCAATTCGGAAGGCACCCTGATCGACACTATCCATTCCGCCATCGGCTCTTATGACGGCGTACTCATCAATCCCGCTGCATATACCCATACCAGCATTGCCATCCGCGACGCCCTTGCCGCTGCTAGCCTCCCTACGGTTGAGGTCCATCTGTCCAATATTCACAGTCGTGAAGAGTTCCGCTCAAAAAGTTTCATCGCTCCCATAGCTGTCGGTCAGATATCGGGCTTTGCTCTGGACAGCTACCTGCTCGGTCTCAGAGCCATTTTTAATCATCTTACAAAAGGATTGTAATAAGGGTTTGATTATGCTAAATAACAGAATCTCTTCCGCCCGGAGATATCTGGAGAGGTTTGGCGTAGAAGCCATTATTTTCCTGGGACTTCCCAACATCAGGTATCTGACCGGTTTTACCGGCAGCGATGGAGCCCTGGTGCTGGCAAAAGACAAAGGATGGTTCCTGACCGATTCCCGTTATACCACCCAGGCTTCCCTGGAAGTCACCGGCGCCGGCGTTGTCGAATATCGCATCAAGACCGAGGGAATAGCCGCTCTTCTGAATGCCGAAAAGGTGAAGAGAATCGGCTTCGAGGCCGAGCAGACCACGGTCTCATTTTTGAAGGCCGTTACAGAGGCATTGCCGGAAGTGGAGTGGCTCCCTGTCGGCAGTGAGCTCGATGATCTGCGGATCATCAAGAGTGCCGATGAATTGCAGTTACTTGCCGAAAGCGCCGGTATTGCCTCACAGGCCCTTCTTGGCGTACTGGATACAATCAGACCCGGCGTCCCGGAGCGCGACATCGCACTGGCGCTTGAGTTTGCCATGAAAAGAGCCTGCGCTGATGAGAAGTCCTTCGATTTCATTGTTGCCTCCGGCCCGAGAGGAGCACTGCCCCATGGTAAAGCCAGCGATAAGCTGATCCAGGCCGGAGAATTGGTCACTATAGATTTTGGCGCGGTTTACAGGGGGTACCACTCGGATGAGACCGTTACGATCGCCGTAGGGGTTCCCGACAGCCGCCAGAAAGAGATTTATTCCATTGTCAAGGATGCCCATGACAAAGCACTGGAAGCCGTTAAGCCGGGGATAAGCCTTAGAGAACTGGATGACATTGCCAGAGGTTTCATTGATGGAAAGGGTTTCGCCAACTTTTTCGGGCATGGTCTGGGCCATGGAGTCGGGCTGGAAGTTCATGAAAAGCCGACGGTTTCTTTTCGTAGTGAGCAGGTAGCCGCGGAAGGAATGGTTTTTACGATTGAACCGGGGATATATATACCCGATTGGGGTGGGGTAAGAATTGAAGATACGGTGGTCGTGACTCAGGATGGCTGCCGGACGCTTACCAAGGTCCCCAAGCAGTTAATGGTTCTGTAATGGCAATTGTCTGCTGATGGTGGAGAAATTCCAAAATTACGAATCTCGAACTCCAAACAAATATTGAATAAAATTAGAAATAGTTGTTTGCTGTCAGTTTGAAATTTGCTATTGGTGATCTGGAAATTGCCGGTAAAAAGGAGATGTGAAGATGGATATTAAGGAAATCAGGTCATTAATAAAAATGGTCATGGAAACCGATATCTCGGAGTTTGAACTGGAGAACGCCGAAGAAAAGATCAGGATAAAGAGGGGCGGGGCCCAGGAAATCGTTCATTATCAGGGACCGCAGCAGTTCCCGATTGCGCAGCCTGCGCCAGTTCCTGTTGTCGACGCTTCTGTAGCCGTAGTCCCTGCTCCTGTTGCGGAAAAGGGGGAGGGCATTACCTCTCCCATTGTCGGTACATTCTATTGGGCGCCGGCGCCCGACGCCCCTCCTTATGTGGAAGTGGGGCAGATAGTGGAAAAAGGCCAGGTTTTGTGCATCGTTGAAGCGATGAAACTGATGAACGAGATTGAGGCGGATTATCGCTGTAGAGTCCTCAAAATCTGCAAGGAAAATGCGCAACCGGTCGAGTTCGGCGACCTCCTTTTTCTCGTTGAGCCCGTGTAGGCGAAGCAGCGACTGATGAGACGGCGCGCCGTCCGTTTACCAACACATGGGAGATATCTAATTAGATGTTCCATAAAATCCTTATAGCCAACAGGGGAGAAATCGCTCTTCGCATCATCAGGGCCTGCAAAGAACTGGGGATCAAGACGGTAGCGGTCTATTCAACGGCCGACCGGGACTCTCTGCATGTCAGGCTGGCAGATGAGAGCGTATGCATCGGTCCGCCTCCCACTCTGCAAAGTTATCTGAACATCAATGCGATCATCAGCGCCGCCGAGCTGACCGATGCGGAAGCCATCCATCCCGGCTATGGCTTTCTTGCGGAAAACTCCGGCTTTGCCGAGATTTGCGAGAACTGCGGGATAACGTTTATCGGCCCCACGTCCGAGATCATGCGCCTCATGGGAGATAAGATCAGCGCCCGGCAGGCGGTAATAAAGGAAGGTGTGCCGATTCTTCCCGGCACCAAGGAAGCGGTCAAAGACGGTAATGAGGCGATAAAGATCGCCAGGAAAATAGGTTTTCCGGTAATCATCAAGGCGACCGCGGGAGGGGGCGGCAGGGGGATGAAGATCGTCCATTCGCCGGCAACGCTGCAGAACGCTTTTGCCACAGCCAGGGCCGAAGCCCAGGCCGGGTTCGGCAATCCGGAAGTTTATATCGAAAAGTACTGTTTACAGCCGCGCCATGTGGAGATACAGATACTTGCCGACAAGCATGGCAATGTGATACATCTGGGCGAGAGGGACTGCTCTATCCAGCGCCGCCATCAAAAACTTATTGAAGAGGCGCCTTCATCCACGACCACACCGGAACTGCGTAAGGCAATGGGTGAAGCCGCTGTACGGGCAGCCAGGGCCGTCGGCTACAACAGTGTCGGCACCATGGAGTTTCTGGTTGACAAAGAGAACAATTTTTATTTCATGGAGATGAATACCAGGATCCAGGTCGAACATCCGGTGACAGAGATGGTTACCGGCGTTGATATCGTCAGGGAGCAGATCCGCTCGGCAGCCGGACTGAAACTGCGTTACAGGCAGAGTGACATAAAGATCTCCGGACATGCCATCGAATGCCGGATAAATGCCGAGGACCCGGTCAGATTCACTCCCAGTCCCGGCAAGATCACCGCTTATCATACACCGGGCGGTCTGGGAGTGCGCGTCGATTCGTTCGTCTATGACCAGTATACGGTCCTCCCCCATTATGATTCACTCATTGCAAAACTGATTGTCCATGCGGAAACTAGGGATGATGCCATAAAACGGATGGCCAGGGCCCTGGATGAGTATATTATAGAAGGCATAAAGACCAGCATACCCTTTCACAGAAGGGTCATGGCCAGTAAAGATTTTATAGAGGGAAATGTTGACACAGGTTTTATTGACAGGATAGTTTTGGAGTAATCATGGATTTCCCCGGAGAATTGAAATACAGTAAAGAGCACATATGGGTAAGGGTTGAAGGGCACAAAGGGGTAATCGGCATTACCGACTACGCCCAGCATGAACTGGGGATCATAACGACTGTTGAGCTACCGGTTGTTGGCGATGAACTGGAACAGGACGATTCTTTCGGCTCTGTTGAAGCCAGGAAAACGCTTGCCGAACTCTATGCGCCGGTCAGCGGTCCTGTTCTGGAGGTTAACGAGGAACTGGAGGATGCGCCCGAATTTATGAATGATGACCCGTATGACAGCGGCTGGCTGGTTGTCGTTGAGATTATCGACCCTGAAGAGCTCAATTCTCTTATGTCGGCGGATGATTATATGGAGTACGTGGAAAACCGCGACTGACATATTGACCTCTGAACGGCATTACTCGCGCAAAGAGGCATAGGGCGCAGTGAAATTAGGATAGTTATGAAGATAACTGAAGCTACCGGAAAGGCGAGGGATGACTCTCGCCTTTTTTATGACGGGTGAAGGACAGGTATGACACTCAGAATAGGGCAGATAGAGTACGCCAACTGCACGCCGCTGTTTACCACGCTGAAACAGAACTTCAACTGCAGCAATTATCAATTTGTCGGCGGCGTTCCAGCCATCCTCAATGGAATGCTCGCACGTGGTGAGATCGATCTCTGCCCGGCTTCCTCTTTTGAATACGGCAAATCCTGCGAAAAATATTATCTGCTTCCCGGGCTTTCCATAAGCTCCATAGGTGCGGTAAAGAGTGTGCTGCTCTTTTCCCGTCTGCCGATTGACAGGCTGGATAATCATGCAATTGGTCTGACTACCGACTCCGACACCTCGGTCAACCTGCTCAAGATCATTTTGCAGAAAGGTTACGGTTTTGTTAATGACTTCCGGCGCTCACCCCACTCTCTCCATGAAGCCTTGCGTTCCTTCAGCGCGCTTCTTCTTATCGGTGATGCCGCCCTCAAGGAAGGGATGCAGTCTCACGGCCTTTATGTGTATGATCTTGGTGAGCTGTGGCATGAGCTGACAGGATTACCCTTTGTCTTTGCGCTCTGGATTGTGACGCGGCAAGCCGCAGAGATGAAAAACCGGGAAGTCAAGGCGCTGGGCGCCCAGCTGCTGGAAGCGAAGCGACTCGCCTATGGGACGTATGAAGAAATTGCCGCGGATTGCATGGATATGGAGTGGATCAGTCGCGATGCCCTTGTCGATTACTGGCGGACCATTTCCTACGACCTGACGCCGCAACACATCGAAGGTGTGAAACGATTTTTCCGAATGGCGAAAGAACTGGAACTGTTGACCGATGACCCGGAATTGCGGATGATCACCTGACCTTTCTGATCAACCCGTTGTTTTTAAGACGGGCATAGTCTGCCAGGATTTTCCCGTGATCAAAACAGAGCATTTCGGGTAGAGCAGAGAGGGAAAATATCGCCAGGTTCGCGGCATCATCGGCGGCAAGGGGCACTCCGGCGCCTTCAGCCACATAAACGGTGGAAATGGCATGCAGGCGCGGGTCACGGGCGGGGTCCGAATAACAACCCAGAAGCCTCAAGTTACCTATGGTAAGAGATGTCTCTTCCCCGGCTTCCCTTATGGCAGCGTCTTCGAGGGTCTCCCCGTAATCCACGAAGCCGCCCGGCAGTGCCCATCCGTAAGGTTCATTCCTCCTCTCGATCAGGACAATGCCGCCACTTATTTCGATAATTATATCAACCGTCGGAAAGGGGTTCCGGTAGGACTTGATATTTTCACCGCAACGGGGGCAGCGGAGATAATCGTAGGGCATGGTGAAATCCTCAGCCTTCGGCCGATTAACCTGAAAATAAAAAGGGAGGATATAATCCTCCCCTCGATGCAAGTGAATGAAAAGGGCTGTTATTTCTTTTTGCCGGCAGCGGCTTTCTTGGAGGCCTTAAGAGGATTGACCTTGGTATCATCGCTCTTGATTTCGATTTTCACGTGCGAAGCGAAGTTGCAGATGCCGCCCTGCCATTTCTTTTCCGGTGCGGGGTAAGCGCTGCATACTTTGCCGATGGTGCCTTCGATTATCCTGTCGCACCCTTCACAATTCTCTGCGATAACCTGACAGGACCCCTCAGAAAAGATACAACCCATTTTCCCCCAAAAAGTACACTCCTGACCGGGCAGAACCGTTTGACACTGCATTATTGAATCCTCCTCTTTATTTCCTGCGTAATCGTTATATTATTTACTCTAACAATTTTGAAAGAAAAATGTCAACAGGAAAAATCCTGTTCGTACAGCCGTTTCCCTTGACTCAGGGAGGGCTATATTATACCATTAAAAACTATCTGTCATTTATTCCGGCATGAAGTGATCATGGATAATCCGGGGAGGAGTTATGAGGCGTATTGCCTTCGGCACATCGGGATGGCGCGGTATCCTGTGTGAGGATTTTGTTTTCGAGAACATCAAGATAGTTACCCGGGCCATAGCCGATCATGTAATCGCCGGAGGGGAGAGGGACAAAGGGATAATTGTCGGCTATGATACACGATTCATGGGGGAACGTTTTGCCAGGGAAGCGGCCAGGGTCTTGACCTGCGCAGGGATCAAAACCTACATCTGCCGGCGCGATGTCCCGACGCCGGTAATAGCGTATGAAATACTCCGGCGCAAGTGCGCCGGAGCCATTAATTTTACGGCAAGTCATAATCCACCCGAATATAACGGCATCAAATATTCTCCAGCATGGGGCGGGCCGGCGCTCCCGGAAACAACCCGGGATATAGAACGACGGGCCAATGAAATGCTGGGAGAGTCCTGTCGCAGGGAACTGCCGTTGAATCAGGACGTCCATGTTGGACTTCTGGAAGAGATCGACCCCCAGGATGCATATCTGAATGATTTGGCGGAGAAGGTAGATTTTGCGACCATTGCCAGGCTTGGCGCTGTGGCGGTCAATCCCCTCTATGGCACCGGGCGCGGCTACCTGGAAGGGCCGCTGATGGCGCAGAATATGAAGGTAAATCTGCTAAACGCCCATCCCGATCCCTATTTCGGAGGGTACCCGCCGGAACCTGCCGAGAAATACATGACGGATTTTATCAATGTCGTAAAGGGGGACCCTTCCATCAAGCTCGGCCTGGCAACCGACGGCGATGCGGACCGCTTCGGCATAGTCGATAAAGACGGCTCATTTATCGAACCAAACTATATTATCGCCCTGCTCCTCGATTATCTCGTCAGGAACCGCAAGATGACCGGCGGTGTGGCGCGCAGCGTGGCCACTTCCCATCTGATCGACGCGGTTGCCGCGAAGCACGGGGTTGAGGTCTTTGAAACCCCGGTCGGTTTCAAATATATCGGCGAGTTGATCAGCCAGGACAAGATCATTATCGGCGGAGAGGAGAGCGCCGGGCTTTCCATCAAGGGACATGTGCCGGAGAAGGACGGGATTCTCGCCTGTTTTCTGGTGGCGGAAATGGTGGCGCGCGAAGGTCTGACGGTGAAGAAGCTTCTGGAAAGGCTGTATGACCAGGTGGGGCGGTTTATAACCAAACGGGAGAATATCTCCCTCTCTCCTCAACTCGATGAGAAATTTCCGGGGAAAATGGAGGCAAGCCCTGCAACGTTTGCCGGATCAAAGGTTAGGGAGATGGTTACCATTGACGGCAACAAATTCATTCTGGAAGACGGGAGCTGGCTCCTTTTCCGTAAATCGGGGACTGAGCCGGTGGTCAGGCTTTACGGCGAAGCGGCGACGGAAGAGAGACTGGAAGCGCTGATGAAGGCCGGTCGGGAGTTCATACTGGGATAGTTTTTTGATAATTTGAAAATAGCGGGGGAGGTCCTATGTGGGATTACAGTGACAAAGTTAAGGAACATTTCCTTCATCCGAGGAATGTGGGAGACATAGCAGATGCGGATGCGGTTGGAGAGGTGGGGAGCCTTGCCTGCGGTGACGCCCTGAAGCTCTTTATCAAGCTGGACGATAAAAAGGAACGGATCGTCGATGCGAAATTCCAGACATTCGGCTGCGGCAGCGCCATCGCTTCATCGTCGGCCCTGACGGAAATGATAAAAGGGAAGACCCTCGATGAGGCTTTGCTGGTTACCAACAAGGAGATCGCCGATTTTCTCGACGGTCTTCCCGAAGAGAAGATGCACTGTTCCGTCATGGGGCAGGAGGCCCTGGAAGTGGCCATTGCCAAGTTCCGCGGGGTGACGGTTGAGCTCCATGACCATGAGCATGCGGAGCAGGGAGGGGAGATAGTCTGTAAATGCTTCGGCCTGACCGAACTGTTTCTCAAAAAGGTCATCGCCGCCAACAAGCTGCACACTGCGGAACAGGTGACAAACTTTACCAAGGCGGGTGGCGGCTGCGGCGGCTGCATCCCGAGGATCAAGGAACTGATTGCCGAGGTCCTGGGGGAAAAACCGCAGGAAGAACGCAAAAGGCCGGAGAAACTCACCAATCTGCGCAAGATGCAGCTCATCCAGGATGTCCTGGAAAAAGAGATCAAGCCGCAATTGTGGGCGGATGGCGGGGACCTGGAACTCATCGATATAGCCGGAAATGAGGTGCAGATTGCCTTCCGTAAGGCGTGCGCCGGCTGCGCTTCGTCCGGTTTCACGGCAAAATTCGTGGAGCAGAAATTGCGTGACCTGGTAAGCGTTGACATTACAGTGGAGGAGGTTGAGGGATGAAAGAGGTCTACCTGGACAATAACGCCACCACCAAGGTGGATGAAGCGGTATTCGAGGAGATGCGCCCCTATTTCTGCGAACTCTACGGCAATCCCAGTTCCATGCATTTCTTCGGCGGCCAGGTACAGACCAAGGTGGACGAGGCGCGCAACCGGGTTGCGGCCCTTTTGGGAGCCCTCCCCGAGGAGATAATCTTTACCGCCTGCGGGACGGAGAGCGACAACACGGCGATCCGTTCGGCCCTCGAAGTTTTCCCGGAGAAACGCCACATCATCACCACCAGGGTCGAGCATCCGGCAGTCCTCACCATGTGCAGAAACCTCGCCAAGCGCGGCTACCGGGTGACGGAACTGAACGTGGACGGTGAAGGAAGGCTTGACCTGGACGACCTGAAGAAGGCGGTAGATGACGATACGGTACTGGTTTCGATCATGTACGCCAACAACGAGACCGGCGTGGTTTTCCCCATCGAGGAGATCGGCGCCATCGTGAAGGAGAAGGGTGCGCTCTTCCATACCGATGCCGTGCAGGCGGTGGGGAAGATCCCGCTCGATATGTCCCGCTCGACCATCGATATGCTGTCGCTGTCGGGGCACAAGCTGCACGCGCCAAAGGGGATCGGGATCCTTTACCTGCGCAAGGGGGTTCCCTTCAGGCCGTTTTTAGTCGGAGGGCACCAGGAAAAAAACCGGCGCTCCGGGACGGAGAACACCGCCTCCATAATCGCTTTGGGGAAGGCATGCGAGCTGGCCGGAAAGTATATGGAGGATGAGAACACCAGGGTGAAGGCGATGCGGGACCGTCTGGAAAAAGAACTCATGGCCCTTATTCCCAATGGCCGGATCAACGGCGGCAAGGCCGAACGGCTCCCCAATACGCTCTCTATCGCCCTGGAGTTCGTGGAAGGGGAGGCGATCCTGCTCCTGTTGAGCGAACACGGTATCTGCGCATCGTCCGGCAGCGCCTGCACATCCGGTTCGCTGGAGCCGTCCCATGTGCTCCGGGCAATGGGGGTGCCGTTCACCTGCGCCCACGGATCGATCCGCTTTTCCCTCTCCCGCTTTACCACCGACGCAGAGATAGATCTGGTTATCCGGGAGCTTCCCCCCATCATCCGGCACCTGCGCGAGATGTCGCCATTCGGCAGGGAATTTCTCTCCGCTTGAGGATTCACCGTTTATTTGGATCGAGTTAAGACCTTTCCAGGGGGACGCGGAATGTTGAACCGCTGGAGTCGTGGGTGATGAAAAAAGGCCGTTACCGGAAGCCAAATGCTGATGGGACGGCCTTTTTTGTTTAAAATGGATTGACAGGAATTAAGTCAGGCGTCCTCGGAATTCACCTGTTCCTCGGGGGATTAGGGGGGCACATATCTCCATATCTAATTATTCTTCGGAATTAAGCAAGGTGTTCCTGGAACTCGATTGAATTGCCTAGAAAGGAAAGGGAAATGGCAATAGATGTAAAAAAGATGCTCGACAACTTGAAAGTGGCTGCCATAGCCTCGGACCCGGACTTTAATATCACCTACATTAACAAGCGGGGGGAAGAGCTTTTCAAAGCTGTCATGAATGCAGACAATCTTGTAGGGTCAAATATGCGCGTGTGCCACAAACCTGAAACAAATGAAAAACTGGAGAAACTGTTTCAGGAATACCGCAACCGTGAGAGGACTCTCGATTACTACGTAATGGACATTCCGGGAGGCAAGGCCACAATTGTAAATGTACCTTTTTATGACGGCGATGAATTTGCCGGCGTTGTTGAATTCATCTTCGAAAGTGCTTTGGTATAACCTCCTCCAGCACAGGCAGAATAAAGTAAGTGGAGGGAAGAGTAAGAAAAGGAGACAGGCTACTTTATGGGAAAAGCAGCCTGCCCCCTTTTTTATAACCACCTGTCATGCAAAAAATACCTGTCTACTCGCTGCGGCTGGTGACCTCCAGCAGGTGGTACCCGAACTTGGTCTGGATCGGACCGAGGACCTTGCCCACTTCGCCGCTGAAAACGGCCTTATCGAACTCCTTGACCATCTGGCCCGGACCGAATTCACCCAGGCCACCACCCTGCTTGCCGGAGGGGCAGAGGGAATGTTCCCGTGCAACTGCCGCAAAGTCGGCACCAGCTTCAATCTGTTTTTTGAGGTCTTCGCAGACCTCCTTGCTTGGCACCAGGATGTGGCGGGCAGTGGCTCTTGCCATGGCGTACTCCTTGTTGTGTGAGTGTCTCCCTGTGATGGGGAAAAAAGCATATCACAATCGATTAAAGGGGGACAGAGAGAAATATCGAGGCAGCAAGATTGCAAGTTGAGAATAAGCATTAGAGGACGAAAGAGGGTTGTCGTGCTACAAATACCGGCCGGTCAGCTCTCAGCTGATGTTTCTTTCCGCTTGAGTTGCTTTGAAGGTTTTGACAATAAATAACCCCCGTTCTGCCGGTAATCACGACCGAACGGGGGTTTTCATTTTAGTGTAAAGCGAATCCTACTCCTGGCCGGCCTGGGGGTTATTGCAGATTTCGATAAGGGCCTCAAGGATATCGGTCACGACAACCTCTCTTTTCATCCATTTTCAGATGTTGGTTATATAAAAATGTGCAATTATGAGAATCTAATCGAGATTTTATGTTGACTTGTCCCGGAGGGTGAATTAATAGATTGATGTGTGTGACGTTTCTGAATTGAAAGGGAGAGATGGGATACCGCAATCTGCAGGGATGTGTGAAGGATCTGGAAGCCGCAGGGAAGCTGATCCGGATCGATTGTGAAGTGGACCCCGACATCGAGGCAGGGGCCATCCAGCGGCGCATCTACCGGGCGGGAGGGCCGGCGCTCCTCTTCACCCGAGTGAAGGGGTGCGGATTCCCCATGCTGGGTAACCTGTTCGGCACGGTGGAACGGACCAGGTTCATCTTTCGGGACACGCTCGCGGATATCGAGCGGCTGGTGGCCATGAAGGTCAACCCGCTCTCCCTCCTGAAGGATCCGTTCGGCTCTCTCGTCCTCCCCCCCGCCCTCCTGCACCTGCTCCCCAGGAAGGTCGGGAGGGGTCCCATCCTTGCCAATCGGACAACCATCGACCGATTGCCGCAGCTCAAGTCATGGCCCGATGACGGCGGCGCCTTTGTCACCCTTCCACAGGTCTATTCGGAGAGCGCGGCAATGCCCGGTTTCCGCCGTTCCAACCTGGGGATGTACCGTGTGCAGCTATCCGGCAACCAATATCGCCTCAATGAAGAGGTAGGCATCCACTACCAGATCCACCGCGGCATCGGTGTCCACCACGCGGAGGCGATCGAGCGGAACGCCCCTTTCAGGGTCAATATCTTCATCGGCGGTCCCCCCGCGCTTACAATCGCGGCGGTCATGCCGCTCCCTGAAGGTATGCCGGAACTTTCATTCGCCGGTCTCCTGGCTGGCCTCAGGATACCGATGGTCTGCCGCCCCGGTGAGCTGCCGATACCGGCAGAGGCCGATTTCTGCATCACCGGGACCATCGACCCGGGCAAGACCCTGCCGGAAGGGCCGTTCGGGGATCATCTGGGATATTACAGCCTGGTTCACGATTTTCCGGTGCTCAAGGTGGAAAACGTATTTCACCGCAGGGACGCCATCTGGCCCTTTACCACGGTGGGGCGGCCGCCCCAGGAGGACACCTCCTTCGGCGCCTTTATCCACGACCTGACCGCGCCCCTCATCGCCACCGTACTTCCCGGCGTCGATGCGGTCCACGCGGTCGATGCGGCCGGGGTCCATCCGCTTCTGCTTGCTGCCGGGCACGAGCGTTACACCCCCTATGCGAAGGAGCGGGAGCCCCAGGAGCTTCTCACCATCGCCAACGCCATCCTTGGCCAGGGGCAGCTTTCCCTCGCCAAGTACCTCTGGATCTTCGCCCGTGAGGACAACCCCGAACTGGACGTGCACGACGTCGAGGCGTTTTTCCGGCACATGCTGGAACGGGTGGAGTGGCGGCGCGACCTCCATTTCCAGACGCGCACCACCATCGACACCCTCGACTATTCCGGGGAAGGGCTCAACAGGGGGTCCAAGGTGGTGATAGCCGCCGCCGGTCCGAAGCGCCGCACGCTTCCGACCGAACTTCCCCCGGGCCTGCGCCTGCCGGATGGTTTCAGCGAGCCCTGCATCTGCCTGCCGGGCGTGCTGGCGGTAAAGGGTCCTCCCTGCACAGCCTACCGGGAGTGTGCCTGCATCGATATGGCGGCTTTCTGCGCTTTCTATTCCGGCAGCGATCCCATTACCGCATTCCCCCTGATCATTGTCGTCGACGACAGCGCGTTTACGGCGCGGACCCTGAACAATTTTCTCTGGGTCACCTTCACCCGCTCCAATCCGGCCGCCGACATTTACGGGATCGGCGCTTCCATCCGCTGCAAGCACTGGGGCTGCGCAGGGCCGCTGGTAATCGACGCCCGCAGCAAGCCCCACCACGCCCCACCCCTCATCGAAGATGCTGCCGTGGAGAAACGGGTTGACCTCCTGGGCGCGCCTGGCGGCCCGCTCCACGGGATCATCTGATCAGGCTTATCTGCCCGATTCAAAGCCATTGTCCGGCTAGTGCCGAAGACGGCGGGATTACTGCAAATGCTGTCATGGGAGACAAGCGCGTGTCTATCTTTCCTCTAACCTTCATTAATCGAAATTCCCGATAACTGAAGCCATTCCTATCGTAATTATCGATTTGACATTAATTTCCCTTAAAGTTACGATGGCGCAATAAAAACGAGCAACAAAGGGGGGAGCATGAAAAAATTTGTTTTGATCGCGGCTGCTGCAATACTGTCAATTTTACCGGCCGGCCAGGCGTCCGCCGCACACGGAACATCGCCGAACGGGTTGGAAATTCCGATCGAGAAGGCGGCAATCAAGTTCGCAGCCGACGTAAAGGACGGCGGCTACAAGATTGTTGCTACCGAAGAGTTGAAGAAATGGCTTGATGAAGGGAAGAAGGTAACGATCATCAGTTCACTTCCCGCCAGCGATGACAAGGAGTTCGGCACCCTTCCCGCGGCAATCAACGGCGCAATGCCCAAGACCGAAAAGGAACTCACCCAGAGTGACAAGGCGAACCTGCTGAAAGTGGCCGGCCCGGACAAAGAGAAGACCATCGTTGTCTATTGCGGTTTTGTCGCTTGCAGAAGAAGCCACATCGGCGCGAAGATACTCGTTGAGAACGGCTTTCTCAACGTCTACCGCTATCCCGCGGGAATTACGGGTTGGCAGGAAATGGGTTACACGGTATCGAAATAACAGTTTGAAATCACCTTGTACAGGGCCGCCGGCAAAGGGCGGCCTATCTATTTCCTGGACAACCATGAAATTTCCGATACTAATCGCACTTCCGCTCATATTTTCTCTGTTTCTGTCAGGTTGCGTGGGGAAACACCTTGACGGGAACAGGGTTAACGATCAGGTAAATGTCTTCGGTGTCCAGTTTCTTTCCGACGTGGATCACAGGGAAATCAACGGGATCAAGGCTGTTGAAGAACCCTGCCTGAGAGGCTATGAGCGCAGCTTCGACGCACTTGATATAACCATCGGCTACGGGTTCGATAAAAAAACACGCAAGATCACGACCCGAAACCCCGCTACCTCTCTGTTCGGCATAAATCCCGGTGTGGCTTTTCGGGAAGGTAAACAAAAGGTCCTGCAGGCCGGCTTTGTCGAGTTCGCTCCACCTTTCACCTTCCGGTCGAATGGTTATACCCTCAAATTTCTTGTTGATGACAAGGATGTAATATTCGGCCTGACACTTGAGTCTCTCGATTAAGATCCTTCATCTGTTCCATTTAGAAAATCTATAGGGGACGCTGTCTATTCAGTTCCCGTCGATTCGGATCTACAGCCGACAATAAGGTATCTTTAGAAAATGCAGCTTGAACCACAGATTGCCATGTGCAACATATTCGATCAGGATGCGGAGAGGCTGGCGGAATTTGCCACCAGGAACGACTTTTCAGGCATCGACTGGTCCATTGACCCCGCTCTGCCGGAGGGGGAGTTCCTCTCCCGCATGAAGCTCCTTGACGGCTTCCAGCTGCGCTATCACTGTCGTTTTCACGGGGTAGACGTGGCCTTCGCCGACCGGCGAGGCGACGATGCCCTTGATCTCCTGATGCGCACCGTGGACCGGGTGGCCCGGGCCGGGGGAAGGCACATGACGGTCCATACGGGGCTCGGCAATCCTTCCGGCTATGGGATAGATCTGGAACGCGCCATCGACAACCTCTCTCTTCTGGTGGCGCATGGCAACAGCTGCGGTGTTGCCGTGGCCCTCGAAAACCTGACGACCCCGCTTACCAACGACCCGCTCCTGTTCCGTCGTATCATTGCCAAGAGCGGCGCATTCGTCACCATCGACATCGGGCATGCCCATGCAGTAGGAAATCTCCACCCGCGGTTGAACATCTGCAGAGAATATATCCTCCCCCACAGGGAGAAGGTTCTTAATGCCCATATCTATTACACGGAGCTGGAAGGGTACGGACACATTCCGCCGCAGTGCCTGTCGGACATCTCAAACCGTCTGGACCTCCTTGGTCAGGCGCAATTGTGCGACTGGTGGGTAATAGAGCTCATGGCTCCCGAGGAACTCCTCCGCACCCGCGACCTTCTCCGAAGCTACATTGACTGTCACTCCATTCAGCCTTCCGTGGCAATGCACAACAATCCGCTTCCCTTGGCCGCAGCATAGGTTATACTCTACTGTAGCTGCAGATTCTTTTCCAGGGGGCGACATGCGCTGCATCCTTCTTCTTCTCGACGGCCTGGGTGACCGGAGCCACCCCGTTCTTAAAGGCAAGACCCCCCTCCAGGCCGCCCATACCCCGAATCTCGACAAGATAGCAGCAAGCGGCATGAACGGGCTTTTCCACTCCCACCTCCAGGGAGCGGCACTCCCCAGCGAGCTTGCCCACTTCCTCATGTTCGGCTACCGGATGGAGGAGTTTCCCGGCCGGGGTGTGGTGGAGGCGCTGGGGGAAGGGATTGACGTCCATGAGGGTGATGCGGCCCTCCTTGCCCGCATCTTCTCGGTGGCAAGAGAGCATGACACCCTCGTTCTCCGCCATGAAAATCCGGAGCTGGACAGGAAAAGCTGCCGGATACTCCATGAAGCGGTCGGCCGCTTCAACCATCTCGGCGTTGAGGTCGAGTTTCTGCCAACCAAGGGGATAGGTGGGATCCTCGTCCTGCGGGGGGACGTATTGAGCGCCGTCACCGATTCCAACCCGATCATCGAGGGACGCCCCCTTATGGAGGTCCTTCCCCTGCGCCCCATGGCCGATGATCCCCGCGCCTGGAAAACGGCCGAAGTTCTCAATGCCTATCTCCGCTGGAGCTTCCGCACCCTTTCGCAGCACCCGCTAAACCGGAAACGGGCGAAAGGAGGGCTTCCCCCCATCAACGCCGTCGGCACCCAGCGGGCCGGGATGCTGGGCAGGCTCCCGTCGTTCACGGAGAAGTGGGGACTCAAGGGGCTGATGATCGCCTCCGGCGCCGTTTACCACGGGCTCGGCCGGGTTGTCGGGATGGAAACCCGAAAGGTGAAGGATACGGACGACCCCGGCCGGGACTTGCGGGAGCGGCTCAAAATCGCCCACAAGGCGCGGGAGTTCGATTTCATCCACGTCCATACCAAGGCAACGGACGAGGCGGGACACACCAAGGACCCCCTCGTCAAGAAACGGGTGATCGAGGAGATCGACAAGGCTCTTGCCTATGCCGACCAAGAGATCGTCCCCGATGACGAGGTCCTCTTCATCGTTACCGCCGATCATTCCACTGCCAGCTGCGGGACCATGGTCCATACCGGCGAGAGCGTGCCGATCGTGATGACTGGGAAATACGTCCGGAGGGATGATGTCCGGAGATTCGACGAGGTAAGCTGCGCCAGCGGCGGGCTCTCTCTCGTGCGGGGAGAGGAGCTCATGTACCTGATCCTGAACTTCCTCGACCGGGGAAAACTGTGGGGGCTCATGGACTCGCCCGATGATCAGCCGTTCACCCCGGGGAGATATACCCCCCTGCTGCTGGAGTGATCCCATGGGACGGGCGATGGAAAGGGGGCAAGGCAATGACAGACGGAGCGGTTACGCGAGTTGAAACAGGGGTCATCCATGGCCGTTTCCAGGTCCTCCACAACGATCACCTGGTCTATCTCCTGGCGGGGATGGCGCTCTGCCGGCACCTGGTGGTGGGGATCACCAACCCGGACCCGCTGCTGACAAGGGATGAAGATGCCGACCCGAAACGGAGCGACCCCGCCGCCAACCCGCTCACCTATTTCGAACGTTACCTCATGGTCCGCGCCGTCCTGGAAGAGGCGGGGATCGCGCCGTCCTGCTTTTCCGTTGTCCCTTTCCCCATAAACATGCCGGAACTCTACAGATACTACGTTCCCTTCGATGCCCTTTTTTTTCTCACCATTTATGACGAGTGGGGGAAGCGGAAACTGGAGTACTTCACATCCCTCGGGCTCAGGACCCATGTGCTCAGGAATGTGTCCGAGGAGCAGAAGGGGCTCAGCGCCACCTACATCCGGTCCCGGATGGCCCGGAACGAGCCATGGGAAGACCTGGTCCCCCCTGCGGCGGCAAATCTCCTGAAGAAATGGGATATTCCCAGCCGGCTCAGGAAAACCTGGCAACTCGTTTGACCAGGAAACGACATAAGGAGCAGACCTACGCATTTGACAAAGGTAAAATGCGTAGACTCCTTTTCTCCCCCGATTTGTCCTTCCCGCGAAGAATAAAAAGCCGTTTAAAAAATATTCTGCACCCTTGAATTTTCCTTTCATTAGCGGTAATTTGTTTGCCTTAATTGGCTTTTGTTAAATGCATTCCAGGGGCGTGGATGTATTTATTGTTTTGGAGGGTTAGAAGGTGAGGAAGGGCCGCATGTGCCGGGTTAATGCCGGGGCAGTGGCCTTTTTTGATTTTGAAGAGTGTGAGCGTTGGTTGGAGGAGGTGTGGGCAACGCAGAGAATCTATATTCTTCCAAATGTCCGAAAGTCCAACCGGACGCAAAAACTTTCCCCAAGCCAGTCAAATAACTGCACGAATCAAGAAACTTTCTTTTGCAAACTTGTTGCATATTCTTCATTTAATTTATATAAATATATGCTATACAAAGCAGAAATGAAAATCCATTAAGATTCCACTCCAAACCCAGGAGATAAAGGATGCGATTCACCATGAGAAACTGGTCACTCGGGAAAAAACTCATCGCGGTTGAAGCCTTGCTCGTATTTCTTCTGCTCGCTGCCTTTACCTACTACGTCTACAAATACAGCGAAACCCTGCTGGAGAGCAGTCACATTGACGACATGAAACGACAGGTGAATCTGGCCAAGGGTATGCTTGAAGTATACGAGAATACCGTTTCCCAGAGCACGGAAAAATTCTCCAACGTCTTTATTTCCTACTTTCCCGAGCGATTCCAGCTTGACCCCCGGCGCACTGTAAAAATCGGCACGGTGGATACACCGGTGCTGTTGCATGGCAACAGGGCGCTCAACCTGAACTTTGAGACCGTCGACCACTTTACAAAAATGACCGGGGCAGTTGCCACCGTTTTTGCCAAAAATGGCGATGACTTCGTTCGCATCACCACATCGCTCAAGAAACAGGACGGTTCGCGGGCAGTTGGCACGACACTGGGGAAGAATCATCCTGCCTATAATTCGCTCATCAAGGGAGAAAGCTATCTCGGTCGCGCAACTCTCTTCGGCCGTGACTATTCGACCAAATATGTGCCGATCAAGGGGGACGGCGGAGAGATCATCGGCATACTGTTCGTCGGCTTCGATACCAGCGAGGCGCTGAATTTCATGAAGAAGCGGATGAACGCGATCAAGATCGGCAAGACCGGATTTATTTTCGCTTTGAATGCCGAAGAAGGAGAACAGCTGGGGAACCTCGTCATCCACCCCCATGACGAGGGGAAGAACATACTCGGAGCAAAAGATACGGATGGTCGGGAGTATGCCAGGGAGATGATCAGGAACCGGCAGGGTCTTAGCCGTTTCTTCTGGAAGAATGCCGGCGAGAGTGAAAAAGCGCCGCGGGAGATGTTAGCGGTTTATACGTATCTTGACAATTGGAAGCTTATTATCGCGGCGGGCGCATTTGAAGATGAGATAACCGCCGATATCCGCCAGTTGCGCAACACCCTCCTGGGAGCCAGTATCCTGATCGTTCTTATTATTATCGGGGTTCTTTTTTATGCGGCACTGCGTATGGTTGTCCAGCCCCTTCGCCAGGCGGTGAATTTTGCAGGCGTGGTGGCAGGCGGAGACCTCTCTAAATCTCTTATAGTGCGCAATCGCGACGAAATCGGCCTGCTCGGCGAAGCCCTCAATCAGATGGTGACAGGACTCAAAAAGATGATCGGAAAAATTCGCGACACCTCAGGCCAGGTGGCGAGTGCGGCGAACCAGATCTCGGCCAATTCCGAGCAGTTGAACAAGGCTGCCCTTTCCCAGGCGTCGGCCGCAGAGGAGACATCGAGCACCATGATACAGATGACCGCATCCATCCAGTCGGTCGCTGCCAATGCCGGCTCCCTGGCCTTAAATGCCGACGGAGTCGCCTCTTCCATACAGGAACTGGGGACGTCGAGCGAACAGGTGGCAAAAAACGCCGAGGTGATGGCAGAGTCGGTGACCGAGGCCACATCGGCTATCGAGCAGATGACGGTCACTATCG
The DNA here is from genome assembly GCA_041484725.1 of Geobacteraceae bacterium. GTDB lineage: Bacteria > Desulfobacterota > Desulfuromonadia > Geobacterales > Geobacteraceae > JBGQDJ01. Next base: position 19,752 of record JBGPID010000011.1, read on the forward strand.
GCCAGATGGCGGACAACAACCAGGAAATGCAGAAGGTGGTCGGCGAATCCGCGGCTACTATCGAGCAGATGGCTGCCTCGATCAAGGAGGTGGCCAAGAATGTGGAAGATGCGGACATGGTGGCCAAGGCCGCGGACCGGGATGCTGTTGCGGGGCAGGAGGCGGTCAACGAGGCGCTGGCGGCCATGAAGCGGGTAGCAGAGGTCATCGGAAAGACCGCGGACTCGATCATCAACCTCGACAAGCGTTCAGAAGAGATCGGCAACATTGTCAAGGTGATAAGCGGGATCGCCGACAAGTCCAATCTCCTGGCTCTCAACGCATCCATCCTGGCGGCCCAGGCCGGTGACGCGGGGCTCGGTTTCGCTGTGGTGGCTGAAGAGATGCGTAACCTTGCCAATCAAAGCGCCAATGCCACCAAGGAGATCGGTAATGTGATCAGCCATGTTCAGGCCGATACCGGCAATTCGGTCAAGTATGGAGAGCTGGCGGCCCGGGAGGCACAGGTATCCATGGAACTGTCCGGCGCCGCCGGCAAATCACTTAACAATATCGTCAAAAGCATCGCCCAGACGAGCGGTCTCATGTCAAGCATTACACGGATGACTGCGGAACAGGCAAATGCCTCGACCCAGGTGATCAGGGCAGTGGAAAAAATGAGCGATGCAAGCAATGTTCTGGCAAATGCGGCTCGGGAGCAGGCTCAGGGTAGCAGGCAGATCCGGAGTTCGGTGGAGATCATGAACAGCATGACGGGACAGGTGACAATCGCCACTAAAGAACAGTCGCTGTCGGCACGGCAGATCATGGATGCGGTGAATGTCATTAACGCCATGACCCAGCAGGTGGCAAACGCCACGGCGGAACAGAAGATGGGGGGCAAGGTGGTCGTTTCCGCGGTCGAGAATATAAGTGCAATCACCCAGGGCAACCTGGTTTCCATTGAGCAGCTTTCCCAGGCGACCCAGAACCTCTCCCGGCAGGCAACCGACCTGGCGGTTCTTATCGAGGAATTCAAGGTGGAATGATACATCCGCAAATCACTACCAAACCCTTTCGGGAACCTGTGCGATCATATTTTCCTTACCGGCTGAAAATTCACAATTCATCCTTCAAACGTCATCCTCCCTACGCTAAAGCCAAGTTAGCGTTGATTTTCATATTTCATCCTTCAACCTTTATCCTCCGTATCTCTCCCGTTGTCTTTCCGCGGCAAAAGGAGTATCAACATTTCGTATTTATACATTTTTTTGAGGGGATGAATGCAGGACTCCGACCTCAATTCCCCTTCCCTTCAAGAAAGGGATAGGAAAGGAATGGCTCCTGATAAGGGAAAAGGAAGATTTGTGATTTTAATCACATACCTTTTCAACGAATTCAAAGATATATTAAACAAATTAATATAATTACGATCGATAAACGACAATACTAAACCATCCGCGAGGATGGGACGGAAAACCTATAGGGTCTCGAGACAGACAGCCGGGTTGCCGAAATATCACACGATATTCAGGACCCGGCATTTTTGTGGGTAAAAACCGAGACACGGAGTCATCGCTAAAAAGAAAATCTTTGAAATATTACTAAATAGTGTCCATCCGGAAACTCCGGATGAGACACTACTTAGTTTCCAATTCGGAAACGAGGGATTTTTCGTCCTGGCAAGGAAATCAAAGGATTGCGCGGAGGCGTACATCGGTACGCCGCACAAGCAAGCCCGAAGATTGACGCCGCCAGGGCGGAAAAGAACCGTTTCCGGATGGAA